>NZ_CFQZWI010000060.1:0-17952 GCF_986127675.1 Holdemania sp.
CTCGGCGATCGCGCTGGCGGAAAAGGAGGCCGGCCAGCCGTTAAGCGAAGAAGAAGAGCTGGCCTATGTTCAGAAAGAACTGAAGCAGACAAAGGACGCGCTGGCGCAGACGCCGGCCAGCCGCGCGGATCTGATCGCGGAAACGCAGCGTAAAATTGAAATTATCGAAGCCTATCTGCCCGCGCAGATGAGCGAAGCAGAGCTGGATGAAGCGGTTCAGGCTGTAATTACGGAGCTTCAGCTGGAACCGGTAATGAAAAACAAAGGGATGTTGATCAAGGAAATGATGGCGCGCTACAAAGGAAAAACGGATGGAAAATCGGTCAACGCCGCCGTCGGCCGCGCACTGCATGCCTGAACTCTCTGACAGCCAGGCCGGGCGCTGAAAGGCGCAGGGAAAGAACTTGTCCGCCAGAGGCAGTCTGCGCCGGAATAACGTATTTTCTGATGATGAACTGAATTGAAGCAGAAAATGATTGCGGATCACAAACTTTGAAATGGGGTAAATTGGAAAGGAACGCCGGAATTGACCGACGTTCTTTTTGTATGAATGAGATCGCAAAGTAAAGAAAAGAAAATCTGTGAAAGTGTGCAGGCGAAGGGAATCACAGGTAAAATGAAACCGCATTGAAGCCTTCCTTGAGCGCATGATAAAGAAAACCGCATCCCTGAAGAGGATGCGGCTGGCCATGCTTATCGGACGGTAACGCACTGTTCCTCGCTGTGCAATCCTGTACTGTAAACGTAATAACCGCAGACCTTGACGCTGCCGCCGCCTTCCACCCAATCGTAATAGGTCGGCTGATCTGAGGTAACTTCGTGGTACAGATTGCCATTGAGATAAACTTTGGCGTAATAGTAAGGATTGCCGAGGATCCAGTTCCAGTCGAACAGCTTCTGACCGACGGCATAAACGTAGATATCGCCTTGAGACAGGCTGATTTCTTTCTGGTTTTCCGGCAGATCGCCGCGGTAGCCGCCCCAGTTGATCGTCAGGCCGCCCCATTCGTCGATATAACCGCTGACCGTGCTTTCCAGCTTCTGTTCGGAATTGCCCCATGGCGAAACCAGCGTGTTGTATTCCTTCTTGATCAAACCGGTTGTGGACAGATTCGGATCCACGCCGTCCACTGCGGCATATGGGAAGGTACCGATAATGTGGGTGATGCTTTCCACGCCGTCCGGCTGAACCAGCGCCTTCGGCGGATTCTTTTCATCATAGTTGGCGTCCAGCAGAAGCTCGCAGATCTGGCCCGGGATATTTTTCTGGCTTTTCCTGTTGTCAAAGTAAGTTTTTTCATCTTTAACGCCCTTGTCGTAGCCGACCCACACGACGTTGGTCGTCTGGCTCGTGGAGGCGATCATCCATTTATCCTTGGCCGCGCCTTCCGGAATACCAAACCGCAGGCCATCCTTGCCCCAGTCGGTCGTGCCGGTCTTGGCATAGACTGGATAGCTGCGCTTTAAGACCTGCATGTAGTTGAAATACGGACCTTCAACGCAATACTGCATCAAGGTGCTGGCCATGTAGGCCGCTTCCTCGCTGATAACCTGCCTGCCTTCGTGATCCGCGACATAATCCGCGCTGCCGTCGCCAAACTCAATCCGTGCGACGGTATGCGGCTTCACATACCGGCCGCCGTTGACCATCGCGGCATGCGCGCTCGCCATTTCCGTGGCGCTGGCTTCGAAGGAAGAACCGCCGATTGCGTAGCCGGTGTCGAAATGATCGTTATCGACACGCGAGAAGCCCAGACTTTGCAGATAGTCGATGACCTTGGAACGTCCGATCGTGTCGATGACTTCCTGCAGTGTCTGAATCGCCGGGGTATTCAGCGACTGTCCGACAGCCTGCTGCAGCGTGACGTCGCCGCGGTACTGGCCGTCGAAGTTGTTGATGACTTTCTTGGTGCCGCGGTAAACGATCGGCCGGTCGGTGATGACGTGATCGGTCGCCCAGCCCAGATGTTCAAACGCCAGGGCATAGGACAAGAACGGCTTGACCGCCGAGCCTGGCTGTTTAAACTGGCTGGTCGCCCGGTTCAACAAGCGCGCTCCGGAATAATTCCGTCCGCCGCCTAAGCCGCGGATCTCGCCGGTCTGGTTGTTCATCGACACGATCGCGATCTGCATCAGCTCGTCCGGATACTCGATATTTTCGCCTTTCTGAATGGCGTCGATCTGTTCCTGAACCGTCCGGTCCATGTTGGTGTAGACCTTCATCGGCGTCAGGGCCGGATCCTTGCCTGTGATCTGCTTGACTTCTTCGATCACCGCGTCGACATAAGCCTGATATGGCCCGCCGCTTTCGGAGATCGTGTAATCCTCGCCGACTAACAGATCCTCCACGCGGATCGACTTGGCCAGATCGGCTTCCTGTTCGCTGATATAGCCATGATAAACCATCATATCCAGCACAGTGTTGCGCCGGTTGGTGGCATAATCAAGATTTTCGTAAGGATTGTAGGCGTTCGGCCGGTTGATGATACCCGCCAGCAGCGCGCTCTCGCTCAGGCTCAAGTCTTTGGCGTCCTTACCAAAGTAATACTGCGCCGCTTTCTGCACGCCGCGGATGTTGCCGCCGAAGTTCAGCTTGTTTAAATACAGCTGGAAGATCTGTTTCTTATCAATCAGCTTTTCCAGCTTCAATGCCGTCCAGATTTCCTGAACCTTGCGGTCGACCGATTTTTCCGCAATCGTCGAATTCTCCAGATCGTCGACCTGGAAGTAGGTGTTTTTCACTAACTGCATCGTAAACGTCGAACCACCCTGACCGAAGCTCTTGGACTTCAGATTCTCCAGCGCCGCTTTGGCGAAACGGGGAACGTCGAAGCCGGGATGTTCGAAGAAACGCGAGTCTTCAATGGCGACAAAGGCGTCGACCAGCGAGGCCGGCATCTCGTCGTAGGTGATGTTTTCGCGCAGGTAAGCGCCCAGTTCGGTGATCAGGTTGCCGTCTTGATCATAAACCTGAGAAGATTCCAGACCTTCAAAGTCCGACAGGCTGATCGCAGGTGCGTCCTTGATCATATCTGAAGCGATATACAAACCTCCGCATCCGACGATCAATCCGACGATCAGAAGAAAATAGACGAAGAAGATCGCGATTTTCTTACCCAGCGATACCTTGCGTTTTTTCTTCCCGGGTTTATTTTGGGATTCTTGGGGATCCATGGATTTGTTTTGTTCTGACATGCGTTTTGATTCTCCTTACTCTGTGGGGGATTTCCGCGGAAATCCATTTTGATGAATCATTCTTTATTTTACCACAATCTATTCGATTGGCAAAAAAGAGAGGATAAAAAGTGGCAAAAAGCGCAGAATTCCGAAGGAAAAAACGAAAAACAGAAGAATTCCGGGAATTGCCGGGTGAAATTCCCATTGACATTTCCCTTCATGCGAGTAGAATGAAATTAAACCGGTGATGGGGAGATCAAGCACGGACAGGCGCTTAAAGAGAGTTTGGGCAAGGTGGAAGCCAGACAGAGAAGCCGCTGTGTAAATGGACCCCGGAGGGCCAGGCGAAAGGGAAGCCGAGTAGCTGAGGACGTGAGCCGACGTTAAAAGGCAGAAAATGTGTTGGCATTTTTGGTGAGTGGAGAAAAGATAAGAGACGCAGTCTTTTTTCAAACAAGGTGGTACCGCAGGAAATTCAGCCTGCCCTTGAAGGAGAGTTTTAAACTTTCCATGAGGGCGGGCTTTTTACATTCTCCGGCGTCCTCTCGCTATAAAGCCAGAAAGAACAGGAGGCGATGAGGATGGGAAAAAACATCCGCATGTGGTTTGAGGCGCGGCGGCCGTAAGCCGCTGCGCTCAAGAACAGAAAAATCGGAAGTCCGCGGCGTGGGAAAGAACGATGGGGACAGCCGATTTTCAACAAGTCAGGGTGAAAATTATGAGGAGAAAAGAAAAATGAAAAAGTTTAAAAGATTATTGAGTATCATAGTGCTGGGGCTGAGCTTCGTGCTCTCCGGTTGTTCTGGAAAAGCGGCGGATGGTCCGCGGATCGGCGTGATTCAGCTGATGGAGCATACTTCGTTAAACATGATTTACGACAGCTTTGAAGAAGAGCTGGCCGAGCTTGGTTATCAGGATGGAGTAAACTGTACGATCCTCTTCAAAAACGCGCAGGGGGAGCAAAGCAACATTGGCTCCATCGTTTCCTCGTTCCAGTCGGAGAAGCTGGACGTCGTGGTGGCGATTGCGACGCCGACCGCCCAGTCCGCGGCGCAGCTGGCGGAAACGACGCCGGTTATCTTCTCGGCCGTCACGGATCCGATCGCGTCCGGGCTGACGTCCAGCCTGGAACATCCGGATCAGAACATCACCGGCACCAGCGACGAAATCGCGGTCGCGCAGATTCTGGATCTGGCGCTGCAGCTGCAGCCGGAACTGAAAACACTGGGGATGATTTACAACGTTGGGGAAGTGAATTCCCAAACCAACATCGCCAAGGCCAGAGAAGCGGCCAAAGCGCTGGGCTTAACGGTAATCGAGGCGCCGGTGGCCAATACCTCGGAAGTCGCCCAGGCGGCGCAGGTTCTAAGTGAAAAATGCGACGCGCTGTTCTCGCCCAACGACAATACTGTCGCAACCGCAATGAGCACCGTTACGCAGATCACGCGGTCTGCCGGGATTCCGGTCTACGTCGGGGCGGATTCAATGGTCATGGACGGCGGCACGGCGACGATCGGCATCAATTATGTTGATCTGGGCAAGGAAACCGCCCGGATGGTCGATCAGGTGCTCCAGGGGACCGACGTCAGTGCGATTCCGGTCAAGGTCTTTAATGAAAATCTGAGCGTCTACGTCAATACCGACGCGTTGGAAGCGCTGCATCTGACGCTGCCGGAAAGTCTGGCGCAAGATGAGCAGCTGGTTATGATTCAAGATCCGCAATAAAGAAAGGAGGCGCTAATAATGTCGCTGGATACCGTTTTATCGACCCTGCAGCTGGGCTTGGTGTATTCCGTGCTGGGGCTGGGGTTGTTTCTTTCGTTCAGGATTCTGAACACGCCGGACTTAACCGTCGACGGCAGCTTTGTGACCGGAATGGCGATCAGCGCGGTGCTGACGCTGGCAGGACATCCGATTCTGGGACTGGCGGCGGCCTTTGCGGGCGGTTTGGGCGCGGGGAGCGTCACCGGTCTGCTTCATACCCGATTGAAAATCCAGCCGATTCTGGCGGGTATTCTGACGATGACGGCGCTGTATTCCGTGAATCTGAGGATCATGGGCGGCAAGCCGAACCTGTCGTTATATAAAAAGGAAACGCTGTTTTCCCTGTTTCAAGGGAAAGCGGTGCAGACCCCTACTCTGCTTTTGTTTCTGATCGTTGTTTTGTTGGCCGCACTGCTGACGTTGTTCTTAAAGACACAGCTGGGCTTGTCGTTACGAGCGACAGGCGACAATGAGGAGATGGTCCGGGCATCGTCAATCAACACCGATTCGATGAAGATTCTGGGGCTGGCGCTGGCTAACGGCTTCGTCGCCTTATCCGGCGGTCTGTTGGCGCAGCAGCAGCAATTCGCAGACAATAACGGCGGCTTGGGGATGCTGGTGCTGGGTTTGGCGTCGATCATCATCGGCGAAACCTTATTTGGCAAAGGCGGACTGGCGCATCATCTGAGTTCTGTCTGCGCAGGTACGATCGTCTATCGCTTCGTGCTGACCTTCGCGCTGTCGCTGGGACTGGCGGCGAGCGATCTGAAATTGTTTTCTTCGGCGCTGGTCGTCCTGGCGCTGGCTGTGCCGCAGATGCAGGGGCGGCTGAAAAGGAGGCGGAAACGTCATGCTTGAGGTACGGGAGGCGACCGTCGTCTTTAACGGTGGAACGGTCAATGAGAAAACGGCGCTGGATCATGTCAGTCTGACGCTGGAAGCGGGCGACTTTGCCACGGTGATCGGTTCCAACGGCGCGGGGAAAAGCACGCTGCTGAGCGCGATTGCCGGAAGTCTGCCTTTAACTTCGGGACAGATCACGCTGCAGGGGCAGGACATGACGCGGATGAAGGAACACCGCCGCAGCCATGCGATCGGCAGGCTGTTTCAGGATCCCCTGAAAGGCACAGCGCCGTCAATGACGATTGAAGAAAACCTGGGACTGGCGTACAGCCGGGGAAAGCGGCGGTCGCTGCAGCTGGGCGTCAGCCGGAAGGACGAGCGGTTCTTTTATGATTTGTTGAAATCGCTGAATCTCGGGCTGGAGGAACGGATGAAAACCCCGGCCGGCCATTTATCGGGCGGCCAGCGGCAGGCGCTGACGCTGTTGATGGCGACGGTCGTCACGCCGAAACTGCTGCTTTTGGACGAACACACGGCGGCGCTGGATCCGCGCACAGCCCGGGCGATCATGGACCTGACGCAGCGGATTATCGAACGGGATCAGATCACGACGCTGATGATCACGCACAATATCGAAAACGCGCTGGCGTATGGCAATAAAACAATCGTTATGAACGAGGGGCGGATCCTGCATATTTATAGCGGGGAAGAACGCCGCCGGCTGAGCGTCAAAGACGTCATGGCGTTGTATGAAAGCGAACACGCGGTTTTGTCCGACCGGACGATTCTGGGCCGGTGACGCCCGGGATGGTCGAAGGATACAGCTGGTGAACGGCAAGCCCGGTTGATTGCGAAGAGATGTTTTTGCGGATTTCAGGATTTAAGATTCTTTTAAAATAGAAGCATCAGGTTCCAGAACGAGCGAGGACGAATTGAGTAAAATTAACTCAGGAATGAAAGAAAAAGGTTGAAATTCCATCCGGAATGTCTATACTAAAGGTGTAAGGTGTTGCTGAAAGGCGGCACCCGTCATGCGCTATCTCTTACGAGAATGGCGGCGGACAGATGAGCGCTGGGTTTTCTTGGGAGTTGACACAGCGCCTTTCTTTTTGGCTTCTATAATTTTTAAGTGGCATTCAATCACCTTGATCGAACATTCGATCAGGGGCAAACCAACTTTCAAAACTACATTGACAAAAAGTTCCAGGAAATGTTCCATAGAATTGCCCTCCTTGAATGACAGACGACAAAAATCTGTCGGTTTGAATCGAATTGAAAAGGTCAAAAGTCGATTCTGTCCGGACGGGCATCCGCGGTTCAACAAAACCCAACACTATTAATATTGCGGAAAAGTAAAAATAACCCCCTAAGAAAATGATGAAAAACATGTTCACAAAGTAAAAAAAGAGCGCTGAAGATACTTTTCGGAAATAAGCTTCAATTCTGTTTGTTTTGATTCGATTTACGAAGTCGAGGATTGTCATTTAAGCAGCAGGCAAATCAGGATTTTATTATTCCTTATCGAAATTCAGTTTCGAACTGAATATCGCAGCTTGTTTTACAAGGCAATCGTCTTAGCGAACCATTTTTCTTATGATTTTTTGACAGCCGGTCAGTCTGTTCTGTTGCTGCTGGTCATGCTTTACTAAGTATAGAAAATCGAAGATTACTTTTATAATCAAGTATGAAATATAATTAAGTTAAATCAAAACTGCAATTATAACCCGAATACAATTTGTTTTAATTGAATTTTTTAACCAAATCCTGTGGTAATTTACCGGGGTGTTTGCTATGATAAGACTGAACAAAGGAGAACGAAAAATGATACTGGACGATTATCAGAAACGAGTAGATCAACTGTTTGAACAAATCAAAACGACACAGCGGGAAAACATCATCACAGCAGGCAAAATGATTGCGGAAACGATCGATGCGGGAGGGAATATTTATCTCAGCGGCATCTGCCATTCCATCGAAATGGACCTGTTCAACCGCGGCGGCGGACCGGCATTTTACCGGACATTTCATTATAAATTAGACGTGCAGTCGGATGCCCGCGAGCGCGACCGCAGCGATTTGGATACGGATATGGAAGGCTTAGGCGAATATATCTTAAAGGCATCGACGATCCGGCCGGGCGATATTCTGTTTGTCGGTTCGGTTTCCGGACGGACTAAAGGTGTCGTCGACCTGGCTTGGGAAGCCAAGAAAATGGGAATCAAGGTCATTGCCATGAGTTCGATGAGCTATGCGCAGACCGTGGACGCCGTGCATTCATCCGGCAAGAAACTGTATGAATTTGTCGATCTGACGCTCGACAACTGCGCTCCGGCAGCCGAAGCCATGCTGAAAATCGACGGCATCGAAGCGAACTTCGCGGCAGCCAGCGGCATCGCCAGCTCCTACATTCTCTGGTCAGTGACCGCGGTTGCATTGGAAGAAATGATGAAGAGCGGAAAAACGCCGCTGTTGTTAAAGAGCGCGAATTTCCCAGGCGGCCCGGAATACAACAATACCGAAGTTTATCCGCATTATAAGGAATTCGGCTGGTAAATCCTGATTTTGGAATTGAACTGGAACTTGGAAAATGTCAAAAAATGGCATTCTTAAAAAAAGAAAGCGTTGACAAAGTTCGAGGATTTGGCTAGAATAACAAATGTATTTAGGGTTGTAACTTGAAAAAGGCAAAGCCTAAACTGGATTTCATTGTATCAGTTTATCTGATATTATGGGTGTAGTTTAGGCTTTTATTTTGGAAAGGAGGGATGAAATTGCGAGTAAAGAAAGTGTTCAACAACAATATTCTGTTAGCCGAAGACGAGAACTTGCTGGAAGTGATTCTGATGGGACGCGGCATCGGTTATGCCATGAAGCCGGGCGATCCGGCTGATGAATCCAAAATCGATAAGGTTTTCAAAATTACCGCGCATCAGCAGCAGGAGGATTTTGTCAGGCTGATGAAGGAAATTCCGATCAACCATCTGGAACTGACTAAAAAGATCGTCGAAATGGCGCAGAAGGAGTTGAACGTTCAATTTGACGACGTAATTTACATCGGCCTGACCGACCACATTCATTTTGTGATCAAGCGCGCAAAACAAAATGAACAGCTCAAAAACGCGCTGTTGTGGGAAATCAAGAAATTCTATCCGCGCGAATTCGCCGCTTCGATGAAAGCGCTGGAGCTGATCGAGTATTCCGAAGGACTGCAGCTGACGGAGGATGAGGCCAGTTTCATCGCCATGCATTTTGTCAATGGCCAGCAAAGCGGCGAAGCGATCCGCGAAACGGTAGAAGCCACGCAGATTATTCAAGACATCCTGAATATTATCAAGTTTCATTACAAGATCGATTTGAATGAGAATTCGATCAATTACAGCCGGTTTATCACGCATATCCGGTTCTTCCTGCAGCGAATCCGCGGCTCGCTGAACGTCAGCGAGGACGATTATCTGTTTGAGAAGGTAAAAGAAAAATACCCGGATGCGTATGCCTGCGCAAGCCGGATTAAAACGTATCTGGATGCGAAGCTGGGCGTGGAGCTGACCCATGAGGAAATGCTCTACTTCATGCTTCACATCCGGAGACTGACAGAAAGAGAAAAGAGCCAAGCGTAGGATTGTAACCGCAAGGGCAAAGCCTGCCGTTCGTTTTCCCCTTTCTATCCCGTTTTTAAACGTGGAGCGAAAAGGAGGAAGCGGCGACAGGCTTTTTTGTACCCCGATGCCGGACAATTCACCAGATTCAGAAAGTGAAGAAACAGGGCCGCTTCCTGTGGCCAAGGAGGAGAAGATGAAATACGAAAGCTTAGTCCGCGCGATTCTCAATGAGATCGGCGGCGAACACAACATCGCGTCCGTAACCCACTGCATGACGCGGCTGCGGTTTACGTTGAAGGATGAGTCCAAAGCGAATATTGAAAATGTGAAAAACATTACCGGTGTTGTCGGCTGCGTCAACAAAGGCGGTCAGTTCCAGATCGTCATCGGCACGCAGGTCGCCGACGTCTACAATGAATTAATTCAGATTGCGCATATTCAGACGGATGGGGAGGAGAAGAAGGAAAAGAAAAACCTGATCTCCGCCTTATTTGACACGATGGCCAGCATCGTCATGCCGATGATCGGTCCGCTGGCCGGCGCTGGAATGATCAAAGCGATCCTGTCCATTCTTGTGCAGTTCAGCCTGATCGACAACACGACGCAGACTTATCAGATTTTCTATATGGTCGCCGACTGCGTCTTCTATTATATGCCGTTCTTCCTGGCCTTCTCAGCGGGAAAGAAATTCAAATGCAACCCTTATTTATCGCTGATCTTTGCGGCGATGCTGGTGCATCCGACCTATCTGGGCTTAAAAACCGCGGGTGATCCGGTGACGCTGCTGGGCCTGCCGGTCACGCTGGCAACCTACACCTCCAGCGTCGTTCCGATCATCCTGATCGTCTACTTCCAGTCGATTGTGGAAAAGTGGGTGACGAAATGGACGCCGAAAGCGATTAAAACCTTCTTTGTTCCGATGATTGTGATCCTGGTCACCGTTCCGGTCGGATTTATCGTTTTGGGGCCGTTAGGCGCGATCTTCGGTAATTATCTGGCATCGTTCTTCACCTTCCTGGACACTCAGGTCGGCTGGCTGGTTCCGATGCTGGTGGGCGGCTTATGTCCGCTGTTAGTCATGACGGGGATGCACTATGCGCTGGGCAGCGCGCAGTCGATCCAGCGGGCGACGGTCGGCTATGCGACAATTCTGGCGCCGGGAATGGTTTGCAGCAACATGGCGCAGTCGGCGGCAACCTTCGGCGTGGCGCTGAAAACGAAAGATAAGGAATTGAAATCACTGGCGTCCACCGTTGGCGTCACAGCGCTGTGCGGCATTACGGAACCGACCTTGTACGGCATTGGCATGAAATTGAAACGGCCGTTATACAGTGCGATGGCAGCTGGTGCAATCGGCGGTCTGTATGCCGGTCTGACGGGGGTTAAGCAGTGGGCTTACGGAACGTCGACGATCTTTGCGCTCCCGGTTTATTTGGGCAGCGACAACTCGTTTCTCAATATCTGCATCGCCGTCGCGATTTCGATGGTATTGGCGTTCGTGTTCAGCTATCTGACGCATAAGGATCCGGCGCCGGCTTCCAGCAAGGCGGAAGCGGCAGTCAAGCCGGCGGTGCTGAATAAAAAGCTGGTAATTCATTCTCCGGCCGCGGGTCAGCTGATTCCGCTGGAACAGGTTAAGGATGATACGTTCGCCAGCGGCGCATTGGGTCAGGGCTGCGCCTTGATTCCGGAAAGCGGCGAGTTTGGTTCGCCGGTCAAAGGCAAGGTTGCGATGTTGTTTGAAACCAAGCATGCGATCGGACTGGTCGCCGAGGATGGCACGGAAGTGCTGATTCATATCGGTCTGGATACCGTCAAGCTCAACGGCGAACATTTTACGGCGCTGGTCAAAACCGGTGATGCGGTCGAAGTCGGCACGCCGTTAGTGCAGGTGGATTTAAAAGCTGTGCGGGATGCCGGTTATGATCTGGTAACGCCAGTGCTGATCACAAATTCCGCAGAGGTGCTGGACGTCGTGGAAAACAGCCGGGAACACGTCGAAGCCGGCGATGAAATTTTAACGGTGATTCGCTGATGGCCTTTCCGAAAGGATTTTTATGGGGCGGCGCGCTGGCGGCCAACCAGTGCGAGGGTGCTTATCTTGAGGATGGTAAGGGTCTGTCCCAGCAGGACGTTATGCCGCAGGGCGTGCGCGGACCGGTCACCAACCAGCCAACTCCTGATAATTTGAAACTGATCGGCACGGATTTTTATCACCGCTATCGGGAAGATATCGCGCTGATGGCGGAAATGGGCTTCAAGGTATTTCGTTTCTCGATCGCATGGAGCCGGATTTATCCGCGTGGGGATGAAGTGGAACCCAATGAAGCAGGACTGGCGTTCTATGACCGGGTGATTGACGAATGTCTGAAATATGGCATCGAGCCGCTGATCACGCTGTCGCACTATGAGATACCGCTGCATTTGTGCCGGACTTACGACGGCTTCCGCAGCCGGGAGATGATCGGCTTTTTCCTCCGTTATGCGGAAACCGTGCTTCGCCGTTATCATGACCGGGTAAAATACTGGCTGACCTTTAACGAGATCAATGTCACACTGATTTCACCGTTATTGGGCGCGGGGGTGATGACGCCCAAGGACCAGCTGAGCGCGCAGGACCGCTTCCAGACGGCACATCACCAGCTGGTCGCCAGCGCCAGAGTGACCGCCTTGGCGAAGCAGCTCTGTCCTGCGATTCAGATCGGCTGCATGGCGGCTTCCGCACCGCGGTATCCGATGACCTGCGATCCGCAGGATATGATCGCGATGATGACCAGTCAGCAGGAGCTGGATTATTTTATCCATGTGCATTGCACCGGCGAATATCCGTATTACGCAAAACGGCTGTGGTGGGAAAACAACGTGTGTCTGGAAATCACGGAGGAAGACCGGCAGGCGTTGAAGCATACCGTGGATTTCATATCGTTCAGCTATTATTCAAGCAAAGTCGTGGCGGCGGATGAAAGCCGCTACGCGATGGCCAACGGTAACATCATGCGGGGATTAAAAAATCCTTATGTTCCGGTCTCGGATTATGATTATCCGATCGATCCGGAAGGGCTGCGCTACATTCTTAATTATTTATACGATCATTTCCACAAGCCGTTGTTTGTCGCAGAGAATGGATTGGGGTCGAAGGAAGAACTGACGCCTGACGGAAACGGCGGATTTACGGTTAAGGATCAGGCCCGGATCGACTTTCACCGCGGACATATTCAGGCGATGGCCCGGGCGATTGACGATGGGGTCGAGGTGTTCGGATACACTTCATGGGGGCCGATCGATTGTGTCAGCGCGGCATCGGCAGAAATGACGAAGCGGTATGGCTTCGTCTATGTCGACCGCAATCAGGATGGATCGGGGACCTTACAGCGCTGGAAAAAACAAAGCTTTGACTGGATCGCAAAGATCTACCGAAGCAACGGTGCTGATCTGGATTAAGCTGCTTAATGAAATGGGAACTGTCTGCAAACAACAGGCAGTTCTCTTTTTTGTTGGGAATGCTTTTTTGCCCTCAGCACTTTACGAACAGGCTTTGCTTGTCCATGCCTGTTATGCGGAAAATGTGGTGAAAACACAGAAAAAGGGCGGCTCAAAATGCCAACCCTCAACAATTTAATTATACTCCGAAAAAAATTAAAAAAACAGACTGTTTCCTGCTTTTATATCTTGTATTATATAGGTGTAGAAAGAGATGAGGATCAAGCAGAAAGATCCCATGATCTCTAAAGGAGGTTCTCATGAAGAAGGTACTTCTCGAATATTAAGCCGTTCCCTTCTTTGTTACCAGAACAGGGAGAGGGAACTGAATCTGAAATATCAGAAAACAAAGAATCAAAAATAGAAAGTGAGTCTGGAGAGGACAGACCAATGGGCAGAGAAAAGTAATATTTCATAACTTGAATTTCAGAAAGAAGTGATGAGCTGAATTTTGAAAAATAAAGAGATGAAAAAAATTCAAAGCTGTTTCTATGAAAAAGAATTGTAGATTCTGAAAGTAAACGTGATTTCACTTTAAGATCATGTCCGATGTCCAAGGAAAGAGCTTAGAGTTTATAGAAACATAAGGTAGGAACAAAGAGAATGGCGGTCAGGCTGTTCTCTTTTTTTGACTGAAAGGTATTCTTGTTTCCCCGGATGGAGGCTATAATGAAGGCAAAAGGGAGGATTTATTTATGTTTGACATGATCATTCGTCAGGGCTTGATTCTGGATGGGACCGCTGCGCCGGGAAAGGTGGCCGATCTGGGCATTGTCGGCGATCAGATTGCCGCGATCGGCGATTTAAGCGGAGAATCCGCGAAGCAGGAGATCGACGCCAGGGGGAAAGTGGTAACTCCGGGATTCATCGACCCGCATTCGCATTCAGATTTGTCTGTTTTGTTCGAGCCGTCGATGACCAATTATCTGATGCAGGGCGTGACGACGGTGGTCGGCGGTAACTGTGGTCATTCTTACGGTCCGGTCGGCGACGAATTGTACCGCAGCGCGATCATTGATCCGAAGGTTGCGTTTCAGGCCGATCCGTCCTATTTTACGATGACATCGTTGCTTTTGCCAAAAGAGAAAGCTGTCAAAGCGTTGAAGGAACAGTATGGAATTGATATGGACTGGCATTCATTTAAAGAGTATCTGGACAAGTGCGATCAACAGCCGTTAGACGGCAATATCGCCTCATTGGCGGGCTACAGCGCGATCCGCGGGACGGTCATGGGCATGGATTGCTGCCGGGCGGCCACGGAAGAAGAAATCGTGAAGATGGAAGAGCTGACGCGGCAGTGTTTGGAAGACGGCGCGTTCGGCTTATCGACAGGCACCGATCCGCAATATGTGCCGGGACCGTTTGCCAGTTTTGACGAAACGGTGCGGATGTTGAAAATCGTGAAGGAGTACGATGGGATATTTGCTTCGCATACGCGGAATTATGACGCGGAAGGCAAACCGGACCGGATGGGCGGTTATCAGGATATGCTGAAACAGGCGATGGCCGCGGGCGTGCGGGCCAATGTATCGCATGTTCATACGCTGGGAATGGGCGTCGATGAACAATCCAACGCCGAAGCGGCACGCAAGACGCTGGCGTATTTTGAAGAAATGGAAAAACAGGGCTGCGACCTGAGCTACGACGTGATTCCTTCGCCTTACAGCATGGATATGACAGTGCCGTATTTTGCGACCTTCCTGCGGCCCTTTGTCTTGATGTGCGGCAGCCGTCAGCATCTTGCCGAGAGCTTCAAGGTACCGGATTTCCGCAAGATGGTGCATGCGGTGATCGACGCGGGACTGTATCCGCTGCTCGATGAAAAGAATCTGATGATGAGCATGTATCCGATCCTGACCATTTCACGCCATCAAAATCCGGCGCATCTTGGGAAAAATCTGTATGCTTACGCGACGGAGCTGAAAAAAGATCCGCTTGATCTGGTCATGGATCTGTTTGCTGAGGATTGCGACATGGGCGCGGATATGGCGATGCCCAGCGCGGTCGAATCCAATGATATCCTCTGCACTCACCGCATGGCCATGCCATGCTCTGACGGATTCACCGGCGATAAATCAATGAATTTCGGCTTGAATGAGGATATTCAGATGACGCCGAATCCGATGAATTACAGTTTTATCATCCGCTATCTGACGCGCTATCAGAACCAGATCGCAATGGAGGAATTGATTCATAACGTCACGATGAAGCCGGCTGTTCGCTTCGGCATCGAGAAACGCGGTTCGCTGCAGATTGGAAATTACGCGGATATCGTCGTCTTCGACCGGGAGGCCCTGCACAGCTATGACCGTGATGCCAACATGTCCCAGTATCCGGAAGGGATTGATTATGTTCTGGTCAACGGCGTTGTGACGATCGATCACAAGCGTCATACCCAATCCGCCGCGGGAAGAATGCTGCGGAAAAACCAACAATAAAGGGCAGCGATCATCGCTGATTTTATGCAGACTATCAGAAAGATATTTTTTATATTAACACTGTTTTTCTTAGTGTCATGTAGTTTGAATAAATATGATGTCGATGGTCCTATGATTGTTAATGGCGATGTATTTGGTCTGGAAGATTATAAAGTGGAAGAATGCAGCTTGAAAGAGAATCGATATGTTTATGTTATTTCACAAAAGACAGAGACTATTCAAAAAACAGTTTCTATAACTTTATATAGTTATGATTCTAAAGAGGCGGCCGTCCAAAATATGCTTGATTTATTAGAAAAGACAGCAGAGTTTAAAAGAAAATCAAATTGTGTTGATTGTATTTATTTGCCTCATGAGATGACTGAATCAGAAATTAGATCCTATTTTCCTTTAGACAATATGGATTTATGGCAATGTGAGGAAGTTTATAATCTATTTGATACTATATATATAAGACAGAATAATAAACTCGTGAGATTATTTTCAGATCCATCGACTATATTTACACAACCAGATGAAGAAACAATTAAGGCCGTTCACCGGATACTTAATTATGAGTTTGAAAAAGAGTAGTGCAAAACGGACTTCAGCAGAGAATAAGCCAGGCTCTGATTGAACGACTGATTCTTAGAATCAATGTGGATAAAGTACAGTAGTTCAAAGACGAGAAAGGGATAGATTGACACTTCTGTGTGTTTGAAAAAATGATAGACAATATCGCGATAAGCCCACCACAGATTCATAGTTACGGCGATCGAGCACAAGCGTCAAAACTAAGCCGCGGCGGGAAGAATGCTGCGGAAAAACCAACAATAAAGGGCAGCGTTCATCGCTGCCCTCAACAATTTAATTATACAGGAAAAAAGTGTGAAAAAACAGACTGTTTCCTTCTTGGATATCTTGTATTATATAGATAAAGAAAGAGATGAGGATCAATACAAAGATCCAACGATCTCACAGGAGGTTCTCATGAAACAGGTGCTGCTCGAATTTTAAGCCGTTTCCTTCTTCGTTACCAGAACGGGGAGAGGAAACTGAAAAGAAAACGATGACTTTGAATCAATAATAAAAAGTGAGTCTGGAGAGGGCATACCAATGGACAAGGATAACGGAGAGTTTATTCAATAATTTAAGTCTTTGGTTTTTATTCCATAGTCAATGAAGAGTGAAGCGAGGCTTCCAATCGAAAGACGAAGTTTCGATTGATAAAGCTTGATTCTTAACCGAGGGTGTAAAAATAAGAGAAAAAGACGAAGAATTCCAAAATGGGAAAACGCTTCGTCTTTTATTTCATTCGTGAACAGCACAGTTTCGTAGCGGCAAGAGTAGTGTGAAAAGAGGAAATTAACGATGAAGAAAATAATAGCTTTTATTGTCATAAGTCTATTGCTTTGCGGCTGTGCCTCTGACAAAAAGTCCAGCCTGGGCGCACAGATCAGCCGCAGTCCGAAGATCCAGTCGATTACAGAAGCAGAATTGGAAAGTCTGGCGGATACTGAAGAAAACTATTTCATATTGTTTTGTGCGGGAAAGGATGTTACCTGTCAGGCGATTGTTGAAGATACCCAAAAGCTGAAACTGAGTCAGCCGGCCGCTTACTATTTCTTTGATCTTGAAGATTCCATCACGGCCTGTTCTACGCAGGACGCGAAGGCAGCTGAGCAGGCGATTCAGGATTTTCTGGCGTTTCTGGATCGTTATGCGATCACAAAAATCCCAACCATTCACTATTACAAAGGCGCGAAGTTCATAAAATCGCATAACATTGAAGAATATGAGAACTCTGCTGTTTTGACGGAAGCCGAAGAACAAGCTCGGATTGAAGAATTTAGGAACTGGATGAACAGCGTGGAATAACGATCAAAAACAAAGAAAACACAGACTTTTAGAGCCTGCGCTTTTTTTATGTGTCGGAAGTTTTTACATTGAGTTTACTGATCGTCTTCGGGATCAGAAAGCAGGGTTTTGAGTTCTTTCAGCGGGCGGTGGGGTTCAAGATTTTCCCGTTCCTGTTTGCGATGTTGATGACGGAGCTGCTGGACCTGGACTTCCAGCTCGCGTGAGCTGAGGCGCATCGCGCCCTGCCCCATGATGATCAGCTGTTCCATCCCATCGGAAGTTGCGACGGTAACCTCAAACTGGTCGGCGAGCTGATGCGTGGCTTTTTCGATGTAGGAATCGGCCGTCTGCGAGGTTTTCGTGTAGACGACGTACAGGTTATGCAGCTTCTGAATTGAGCCGGGATTATCCTTGACCTGATACGCGTCGAAGACCAGAATCAGAATTCCGGTGCGGGTTCCCTGGAAGCTGGAAAGCAGCTGGATCAGCTGATCGCGGGCTGCGGACAGATCTTCCCGGGCCAGCACAACAAGCTCACTCCACGAATGAATCATATTGTAACCATCGACTAACAGACATTTCGTCTTGGGCTTCTGCCGCTGGATTTCAATATGTTCCGGCATTTCCTTGCGCTTGACCGGAGCGCGTACCGCCACTTTTTCCTTCGGCTTGTGCGTACGTTCCATGACACGTTTCAGCTCGGCGTCGTCGACGGTATAGCGGTTATGATGATAACCGGAATCGACTGTCTCCACTTTCTGCGGATGCCATTGAGCTTCGATATGCATGTGTTCCTCAACTTCGTCGTAGCG
>NZ_CFQZWI010000061.1:0-17814 GCF_986127675.1 Holdemania sp.
CTGAGAAGAGACACAATCCTCAGAGAAATGAAGATGAGGGTCTTTTAAATTGAGAACAGATACGATAGAATGAGTAATGGACATAGTGAGATTTCCTTTCTATATTGTGTGGTAACTTTATTGTAACGGAAATTCTTACCTATGTCTCTTTTTTTATGCTCAAGAAAAAAAGGCGTTGGTTTCCACCAACACCAAAATTTATAGAACCAAAATAAGCTGAAAACAGTCCGAAAGGGCTGTTTTTTTCTGACATTCTCCGCTAAAATGAAAAGCAGGATCAAAGAAAAAAAACGAACAGGATGAGGAAATAAGATGATCAAGTTAATCGTATGTGATTTTGACGGAACGATTTTAGAGCGCAGCACTCAGCTGATTTATCCGCGTGTCGCTGAAGCTCTGCGCAAAGCGAAAGCGGATGGGATTGAATTCTGCGCGGCAACCGGCCGCAACGCTCCGGCTGCCCGGCGGATTCTGGAAGGCTCCAAGGTCGAAGGCTGGATGATCGATCTCAACGGCGCGGAGCTGCGCGATCCGCAAGGACAGGTTCGGGCCGTTCAGGCCTTGGATAAGAATCTGGTGCAGCGTCTGCTTCCCAAACTGAGACATCCCGAGGTGCTGACCACGCTGTACAGCGGCGAGCTGAAATATACATTTCTGCCCGTAGAGGAGCACTATCGGCGCTATTTTACAGTTCCTGGCTGCGGCAAAACTCCGCAGAACACGCCGCTGAGTCAGTTTGAAGCGGATTATCGGCAATTCGAAAGACTGGAAGAACTCGCCGACCCGATCTTTAAGGTTGAGATGCGCAGCGCGTCGCTGGACGCTCTGCATCAGATCCGCGGTCAGATCGACGACATACCGCAGATCGCGCTGACTTCGGCGTTTACGCATAATCTGGAAGTGCTTCCGATCACCTGCAACAAAGCCTCCGCGTTAACACAGCTGCAGGAAATCCTCAAGCTGCGGAAAGAAGAGATCGCAGTCTTCGGCGATGATCTGAACGATTTGTGCTTGTTTGAACAGTTTCCCCTCAGCTATGCCGTGGCCAACGCCAAGCCGGAAATCCTCAAGCGCGCTCACGCGGTGATTGGGGCGTGCGATCAACAGGGGCCAGCGGATGTGATCTTCGGTTTCAGCAGCGAAACACGATAAAGAAAACGGATTTCATTTCCATCGCCAACAGAAGCGAAGGGGAGAAATCCGTTTTTTACTGATGACCATACTAAACGTCATTGAAATAGAATAATTGCGATTGACTATTTCCGGCAGAGATGGCGGTAGGCGTTAACTTTTCTGTATTTGCCCAGATCTTCCCGCTTTCGATAGGCGCGCAGTGCGTCGATATCAAACGTTGCATAGACCAGACCGTCTTCCGTTTCGCTCGCTACTGTCAGACAGTTATCCTGGCAATCCCAGACCTGGGGATGAAAGGCGCACGAACATCCCGCTTTTTCTCCCGGCGGATTCGCCATCGCGACGCCGACCTGGTTCTGCATTGCCGCTACGGAAAGCTCCTGAAGGCGGAACGGCTTGATATCGCCGCAGTCGTTGGGAATTAAGATCAGCTCGGCGCCTTGAAGCATAAGCTCCCGGGCACTTTCCGGATATTCCCGGTCGTAACAGATCATCGTGCCAAGGCAGAGATCCTCAAAATGACAGACCTTGAATTCTTCGCCGCTCTCGAGATAACGCTCAAACGAAAAATCACAGGTATGCACTTTACTGTATTTCATGAGCACCGTACCGTTTCGGTCGATGAGATAAGCGCTGTTTTGAGGATATTTCTTCCCTTGAGTAAAAGCCGTGATTTCCACACCGATGGCATGGCGTTTTGCGGCTTGGCAGATTATATTCAATGCGGCGCTTTCATCCGTCAGGGCGTTCTCACACCAGGCGCGGAAGCTGGGGGCGTCTTCCAGACTTTCCACCGGCGTAAGGGTTTCACAGATTTCAGGAAACGCATAGCTTGTCAGGAAGCACTCCGGAAACAGGATAAAGTCGGCGTCCGCCTGCTTCGCTTCCGCGATATAGCGAAGTGCAAGCATCGTGTTTTCCTGAACGTCGGTTGTTTTCGTTTTGTGCTGAACCAGCGCAATTTTAAATTTATTCATTTTACTTCATCCTTTGCTTTGTTCTGTATTTTGATCACGTATGCAGGAATCAAGATCGAATGCCGCGATCTCCCCGTTTTCAGGATGGAAGCCGCACAGTGACTGGATCACCAGACCATGGCAGACAACGAGGATGTCTCCCAGGCCGCAATAACGCCGCAAGACACGGATCATGCGCCGGCGCATCGCGGGAAGGGATTCCCAGGCTTTTTCTTCGCCGGGCGGATAAAACCCGCCACAGACCTGAAATTCATCGTAATGCCGCGCTGCCTGCTCGTCCGGTAAATAAACGTAGGTTTGATCGGCCACCCATTCGTGCAGATCAGTTTCTACCTGCAGCGGAATCTGGAAGCAGCGGGAAAGAATCGCGGCGCTTTGTAAAGCACGGGTGTAAGGCGAGGATAAGATCAGCCGGGCTTGGGCAAGCCGGGGATCGGCCGCTGTCATTTCGATCTCCTGCATGCCTTTGACGGAAAGGGGCGCGAGATGATTGCCGAATCCCTGATAAATTTTTGTGTCTTTTTCTGTATAATCCGCAGAACCATGACGAATGAGATAAAACATCATAAACCTCCTGATTTCTTTAAATGTGAACAGAAAAAACGCCGATCGTTAAGATTCAGCGTTGTTTTGTTTCGTTTTGGAATGTGTCCGGCTTGGTGTTTCGCCATTTTCAGCCGGGGCTTTTTTTGTTTTTGCCGGTGTGCTTCTCGGCTTGCGTGTCCGCTTTACCGCGCCTTCCTCATCCTTATGCGCCGCAGCGGCCGCTTCGCGTTTCTGCTGCATCTGCAGCATTGCGGCCTTCTGGTTCAGGATCACCGGAATGACGATCGGATTGCGGTTGGTCTTCTTATACAGATACGGTTCCAGCGAACTGCGGATACAATTCTTTAATTCGCCGAAGGTCGTTTTCTGCATCATTTTTTTCTTTAAAGCTTCATAAACGATCATTTCCGCTTCCTTCAAGAGCGTCTGACTTTCCTTGATGAAGACGAAGCCGCGGGAAACGATATTCGGCCGGCACAGAATTTTATTCGTGCGCGAATCGATCGTGACGATGACCGCGACTAAGCCGTTATCGGCCAGAATCTTGCGGTCGCGCAGCACCGCTGTGCTCAAGCCGGATATATCGTTGCCGTCGACATAGATATCGTCGGTCTGGATGCGGGTTTCCGCTTGGAAGACTTCGCCGTCGCGCAGCACCAGCACGTCGCCGTTAGCGCAGATGAACGTATTCTCGCGCGGGACGCCGGTTTCAATCGCGCTCTCCGCATGGATCCTCAACATTTTGTATTCGCCGTGCACCGGCATGAAGTATTTCGGCTTGATCAGCTGGAGCATCAGCTTCTGTTCCTCTTGGGAACCGTGGCCGGTCGTATGCAGGGAGGTCAGCGGGCTGTTGACCAGCACGTTGGCGCCGACCCGCGTCAGCTGATTGACGACCTGGGAAACGCTGACCGCGTTGCCCGGGATCGGATTGGACGAGAACACGACGGTATCGCCCGGAATGATTTTAATCCAGCGGTGCGTACCGTTGGCAATCCGGCTTAACGCCGCTAACGGTTCGCCTTGGGAACCTGTGCAGACGATGCAGATCTTACTGGCCGGCAGCGAATTCAGCTGGTCCGGCGTAATGAAATGCTTCTCCGGAATGGCGATGATGCCGAGCTTGCGTGCAATCTGCACGACGTTTTCCATCGACCGCCCGAAGACGGCGACCTTGCGTCCGCAGGCTACGGCCGCTTCCAGAATCTGACCGACGCGGTTAACGTTGGAGGCAAAGGTGGAAACGATTAAGCGGCCCGGCGTTTTGCGGGTGATTTCCAATAAGGATTTCGCGACTTTTTTCTCACTGATCGAGAAGCCGGAAACCTCGGAATTGGTCGAATCGCTCATCAGCAGGCTGACGCCGATCTGACCGATGTATGCCATTTTCTGATAATCGCTGTTGGTGCCGATCGGGGTCAGGTCGAACTTGAAGTCGCCGGTCTCCACGATCCGGCCGTTTGGCGTGTTGATCAAAATTCCCAGAGAATCCGGGATCGAGTGAATCGTGTTGAAGAAGCCGACCTGGAAATGATTGGTCGTGATCCGCGAATCCTCGTTGATCTGCACGAGCTTGACCTGCCGGCTCATCCGCCGTTCCTCCAGCTTTTTCTGAATCAGGGAGCAGGCGAAGCGCGGCGCGTAGATTTTATCGAGCCGGATCGACTGCAGGAAAAACGGAATGCCGCCGATGTGATCCTCGTGTCCGTGCGTAATGATTAACGCCTTGACTTTCGCCTGATTTTTAATCAGATAGGAATAATCCGGAATGACGTAATCGACGCCTAACAGATTTTCTTCCGGAAACCGGACGCCGGCGTCGACGATGATAATTTCATCCTGATGCTCAAAGCAATACATGTTTTTACCGATCTCACCCAAACCGCCCAGAGCGTAGATGAGCGTGTCGGTATCCCGATGAAACGGAGTTTCGACGACCTCGCTGACGGCGCCCGCAGGAATGGACTTCTTGCGGGGAGTTGATTTACGCGGTGCTTTTTTTGCAGGCGTCGCTGCAGTATTTTCTTTCATTATTTACCTCTTTTCTTTATTCTTAAAAAACAATGCACCTGTCTTTTAATGATTGATGTTCGCTTCTTTGCTAATCCCTTGGCAGGGGAGACGATTTCACGGCTAAACCGCGGGATGGCCTGAAATGAATTTCAGCTCCCCGCGGCAGCCAAAAACGATGAGTTTTCTGATTTTATTTATAAAGGGAAACGCCGTTGGAAAGACCGGCAGGAACGAAAAACGGAATTATTCGATCACAATCGCATTTTCAACGGGAGCATACGGATCGTTTTGATTGATCCGGTCATAGAACAGAATGCCGCTGAAATGGTCGATCTCATGCTGCAGGACGATGGCCACATACCCGGATGCCCGGAAAGTCACCTCGCGGTCCTGAAGCATATCGTAGCCTTTGACCTTGATCCGTGCGCTGCGGATGACGTAGCCTGGATGATCGTCGAGAACGGACAGGCAGCCCTCGCCGGATTTCAAATAGGAGTTCTGGACAGACTGAGAAATGATTTTTGCGTTGGCCAGCGCGTATTCGTAATGAATCGGATTGCCGTTTTTATCTTCTTCATCCACAACCACAGCCAGAAGCTGCTTGGGGATGCCGATCTGAATCGCCGCGATGCCCACCGCCGGACGCAGATTCTTGGTTTCCGCCAACTGGGGATCCGTCGATTCCTTGACGTAGGTTAAAAGCTCCATTAACGTATTTTTATCTTCTTCGGACAACGGCAAAGACACCGGCGCTGATTTATCGCGCAGATGGGCGTCATTGTCCTTTACAATGGTATCCATGTTTATGTTCATAAAATCTACCTCACTTTATATAATACTCAAGAAATGCAAAGAAGGAAAGGAAAATTTGACGAAAGCTTTCCATAAATTGATTTTTAAGCGCTTTCTTTTTCTTCTTTCTGCCAGAAACAGCCCAATTTTGACGATTCTTTCCTTTATTCTATTCAAAACCAGTCTCCTCGTCACGTCCTTTGATTGTCAAAAACAGAACTTCAATTCTTTTGTGCAGGGCTGGGATTTATGGTAAAATGTCACCAGGAGGCGGATGAATTTGACGCAGAAAAAAAAGACTTCTTTTCGGATGCCGTACCGGTATGATTTGATCATCCATCTCTGTACGCTGATTTTAGCGGTGTTCGGTTTGTTCATGGTCGCTTCGGCAACGATGGGTCTGGCATCGGGCAACGTGATGACGCTGATGAAAACAATCATGAAACAGCTGGCGTTCACGGTTCTGGGATATCTGGGCATGGTGACGATGGCACGCTGGTTTACGTTTGAACGTATGAAGAAAAATATTACGCCGATCGTCAGCCTGACGCTGGTGCTGCTTTTGTTAGCCCTGTGTTGGGAGGTTGGCGGCGCACGGGCCTGGATCAAAATTCCCTTTCCGGGCCAGGAGATCACGATCCAGCCCTCGGAGTTTTCCAAGGTTGTCATCATCATGGTCATGGCGACATATCTGGGCGATATCCGCAACCTGAAGCTGACGGCCAAAGACTTGATGCGCAACCCGCTCTTGATCGTCGGGGGCTTCTGCTTCATCGTCGCAATCCTGCAGTCGGACTTCGGTTCGGCGATCGTCATGGCGGGGATCGCGTGCATCTGTTTTCTGATCCCCTACCATCCCTCGTTAGTACGGCTGCAGAAGATGCTGGTGATGTTGCTGATCATCGGGGTTGTGCTGATCGTATGGATCCTGTCGCCAATGGGCGAACACCTGATCGAAGCGCTGCCGTTTAAGAACTATCAGATCAACCGCTTCACCTCGGCGATGAATCCATTTGCGGATAAATACGGCACGGGCTTCCAGCTGATCAACGGACTGGTGTCCTTTGCCAGCGGCGGATGGCAGGGCGTGGGGTATGGCAAGTCGATTCAGAAGTATACGAACTTCCCGGCGGCGAACACGGATTTTATCCTGGCGATCGTCGTCGAGGAACTGGGCATCTTTGGTTTCTTATTGATTTTTATCTGTTATGCGCTGATCGTCGGGCGGATGTTTATCTACGCGATCCGGATGAAAAGTCAGCGCGGGCGGATTGTTTTGATCGGCGTTTCAATGTATTTCTTCATTCACTTTTTGTTCAATGTCGGCGGCGTAACCGGCTTGATCCCGCTGACGGGCGTGCCGCTGTTAATGATTTCCGCAGGGGGTTCCAGTACGTTGTCCGTCATGGTGGCGGTTGGCATGGGCCAGGCGGTGATCTCGCAATACCGTCAGGGGAAGATAGAATAAGACGTTAAACGCGGGCCGGCATAAACGGCGAAGGACAACGCTGGTAGGAAAAATGGCGATGTAAGAAAGCGGAGCGGGCTTAACGATGCTTGTTTATAGGAAAAGCCGGCGATTGGAAAAAAGAAAGAAAAGAATTCCCGAAGCGACTCGGGAATTCCAAAGAAAGGGAGAGGAGAAACAAAGATTGGGGGATAGCATCTTTCGATGCACTAGTATCTTGCCCGAGTTTTCCGTCCTTTATACACACAAGGAGTAAAAAAATGCGAATTGTTGCAGGAAAATTTCGTTCCCGGCTGATTCAGGCGCCCAAAGGCGATCAGACCCGGCCGACGCTGGATAAGGTCAAGGAAGCAGTATTCAGCCGGATCGGCCCGTATTTTGACGGCGGCGTCATGCTGGATCTGTTTGCGGGCAGCGGCTCAATGGGACTGGAGGCGCTGTCGCGAGGCGTGGAGCATGTTTATTTTGTCGACCGCAGTCCGGCCGCGGCGGCCGTGATCAAAGCCAATATTGCTTCGCTTCAGGTTGAAGCGCAGTGCGACGTCTGGAAGTGCGATAGCTTCGCGGCGTTAAGACGATTGGCGGGCATGGGTGTTCAACTGGATTTGGTTTATCTGGATCCGCCTTATCAGAAGCAGCAGCTGCACAAGATCATGCAGCAGCTCGACGCGTTAAATCTGATCCGCGATCACGGACAGGTGATTCTGGAGAGTCTAAAGGAAGACGAGTTTGACGAGGCCTACCATCAGCTGCATCGCGTCAAGGAAGCAACTTACGGCATCAGCCGCATCAGTTATTATCGAAAGGAAACAGAACTATGAAACGAGCATGTTATCCGGGATCGTTCGATCCCCCGACCTATGGTCATCTGGACATCATCACGCGGGCATCGTCGGTCTTCGACGAGCTGATCATTGCGATCATGAAGAATCCGAACAAACGCAACGCCTTTACTGAGGAAGAGCGCGTGCGGATGCTGCAGGAGATCACGCGCGATCTGCCGAATGTCAAAGTTGTGGTCGGCCATGGTTTGACGGTGGAATTTGCAAAGTCGATCGGCGTGCAGGTGCTGATCCGCGGCATCCGGGCGGTCATGGATTATGAATATGAGCTGCAGCAGGCGACGGCCAATATGTTTCTGGATGAGACGATTGAAACGGTGTTCTTCGTTGCCCGGCCGCGGTATTCCTTTCTATCGTCGTCCGTATCCAAGGAAATCGCGCTGAACAACGGCGATCTGTCGAAGTTTATCCCGGAAGCCATCATCAATGAGGTTGAAGAAGAGCTGAACCCGCTGAAAAAGAAAACCGGTGGGGAATAACGGCGATTTCCCAGCGGGGAAAAACCGCCGCGGCAGACTTCACTGCCCGCAGGCAGGACGGGTGAGAAGGAACGCAGGCTTTGAAACAAACAGTACAGGATTTTACAGGCGGTTCCATTGATCAGGATAACGCTGAAAATGGGGGCTGAAAAATCACCCGGCCAGATTTTAGACAGACAGAGGCTTCAGACGAGCGCTGGAAAATAAAAAGAGCCGCGGCGGATCCGAAAATAAGGAAATTCGCCGCGGTTTTCCTGTGGTTTTAAGCCAGAAAGGACAAATGAAAGCAATGATCAGCCGCGCAGTCTTTGCAGCATCATCAAGAAGAGGAAGAGACCGCCGGCCAGGCCGGTCTGCATCAGCCGGTAAGCGAGATAACGCAGATAAGCCAGATGAAGATGCGGCGTGAGCGAGAGGACCTGCAGATGCACGCTGAAGCTGGCAAATCCCAGCACCAGCGTCATCAGCAGCGCTTTCAGGGGCACGGCCAGCGGCAGCAGCGCCAGATTGTTGGTGCCTAAGGAAAACTCGGTCACGCACTGAATCGGCAGATGCCAGGCAGCAGGCAGCTTCATCGTCGCTAAATTCAGCAGTACCAGTGTCAGCAGAAGATACGCCCCGATGAAATATAAGCTGACGCCGGCCTGGACAACCGCGTCTTTTAAATTCTCAAATAAGGAAGGAACGGATCCGCGCGGATCCAGTTGCAACGCAACGGGCGTCTTGCGCGTAAAGAACAGCAGCAGCATCACGGCGAAGAATTCCGCCAGCCAGATCATCAAGCCGTATTGAAAGGATCGCAGCAGAACCGAACCGCAGGTGATCAAGATAAACGACGGCGTGCTGACCGTAACGCAGCAAGCCAGCCGCTGCCCCTCAGCCTGCGAAAGCCGGCCATCCCGCACATAATCGTCGATCAGGATCTGTCCGGCGGGCGAGCCGAGAAAGAAGGAAGCGAAGACTAAGGAAAAAGCGGCCGGCGAGATGCGGAACAAGCGCTCGGTAAATCCAAACAGCCGCCTTGAGAGGGCGGCTAACAATCCCTGACCATCAAGGATGCGGATTACGACCATCGCCGCAAACAACGACGGCACCAGTTTTTCAAACCAAATCGACAACGCCTGACAGGATGCCTGGTAGGTTACCGATCCATAATAAAGCAGCGCGGCCAGCAGCGTGAAAAAGATGATTGTCATTCCTTTTTTCATAGGCAAAAAGCCTCCTGGTAAAGTGTATGAGTCCCAAGCTGAAAGTCGAACAGCGATAAGCTTGAAAACTTGAAAAAAATTAGCACTTTTAACTTGACAGTGCTAACAAGCTGGATTATACTGTTAGCAGACATCGGGAAAGAGTGCTAAAGGAGGCGGGATGATGCTGACACCAAGGCGGATTGAAATCTTCAAGGCCATTGTCGACGAGTTCGTTCAGACAGCCGAGCCGGTCGGTTCCAAGACTCTGATGGAAAAGTATCAGCTCCCTTACTCCAGCGCAACGATCCGCAACGACATGATGGTCCTGGAAGAAATGGGACTGCTGGAAAAAACACATACCTCCAGCGGCCGCGTGCCTTCCACAAAAGGCTATAAGTTCTATTGCGAACATCTGATGGAACACAAGGTCGATAACCAGCTGGAAGTGGCAGTCCGCCAGCAGCTGGCCAGCAAACCGCTGAATTTGGACGATGCCATCCGCGAGAGCTGCAACATCCTCTCGCAGATGACGAACCTGACTTCCGGCGTGCTGGGGCCGGATGCGAGCCGGCAGCGGCTGGAGCATGTCAAGCTGTTCCCGATCAGCAACCGAAGTGCTGTGGCAGTCTTTATTACCGATCTGGGGCATACGGAAAACCGGACGTTCCAGTTCGACGACGACCTGTCAGTAGACGATATCCAAACCTGCTGCCAGATTCTGAACGACCGATTGAAGGGCACTTTGATCAAAGACGTCGTGGATAAGATGGATTCGATCAAACCGATCCTGGCGGCGCATGTCAAACGGCATGAAATGTTGTTTCAGGCGTTTGTCAACGCGTTTGTCAAGTTCGCGAGCGAGAACGTATATTTCAGCGGCCAGAACAACATGTTGTACCAGCCGGAATTTGCCGACATTGAAAAGCTGAAGGAATTGATGACGATGATGGAGAACCCGAGCCTGTGGCGTCAGATCGGCACCACAACCAATTCGGAGCTGGCGCTGAAGATGAACGAAAACGCCCAGCTGGTATGGGTCAACGACATGGCCGTCGTCACCAGCAAGTTCAAGCTTGGTTCCGAGGAGGAAGGCCAGCTGATGGTCTTCGGACCATCCCGGATGGATTACGACAAAATTGTTTCGCTGTTGGAAATGGTCAGTCAGTCGATCGAGAGTTTATACGGAAAAGGAGGCAGCCATGAATAACCAGGAAGAAATGAAAAAAGACGAGCAGAACGCCGAACCGGAAACGGCTGCGGCGCCGGGCGAGACCGAAGAAATGACGGAAAGCCCGCAGGTGGAACCGGAAGCGCCGGCCGCGGAAGAAGCGGCGGAGCAGCCGGAAGAAAAAAAGGAAGACAAGAAAGACGAGAAGAAGAAAGGCTTCTTCTCCAAGAAAAATGAAATTGAAGAACTGAAGACACGGATCAGCGAGCTGGAAGGGGAAAACGTTAAACTGAAGAACGAATACCTGAAAGCCTACGCGGATACGGAGAATACCCGGCGGCGTCTTCAGCAGGAAGCCGAGCAAACCCGGAAATACCGGATCCAAAGTTTCGCGCTCGATATCCTGCCGGTTCTGGACAATCTGGAACGGGCGCTGGCAATCGAGCCGACGCCGGAAACCGAAAGCTACCGCAAAGGCGTGGAAATGATTTATCAGCAGCTCATTCACGCGCTGACCAAAGAGGGCGTGAGCGAGATCGAAGCGCAGGGCAAGGAATTCGATCCGAATTTCCATCAGGCTTTGATGATGGAAGCGGTCGAGGGCGTCGAACCCAACCACGTCACCGAGGTGCTGCAGAAGGGCTACATGTTAAAAGACCGAATCCTGCGCGCCGCGATGGTCAAGGTCAGCGAATAAGCAAATAAGTGAAAATGTGTAAATAAATAAGGAGGATTTCTATTATGGGAAAAATTATCGGTATTGACTTAGGTACAACCAACAGCTGCGTCGCCGTCATGGAAGGCAGCGAAGCCAAAGTAATCACCAACCCGGAAGGCAACCGCACCACACCGTCCGTCGTCGCGTTTAAGAACAACGAACGGATCGTCGGCGATGCGGCGAAGCGTCAGGTCGTCACCAACAAGGATTCGATTATTTCGATCAAGCGGAAAATGGGCACCAATGAGAAAGTTCAGCTCAACGGCAAGGAATACACGCCGCAGGAAATTTCCGCGATGATCTTAGGCTACATGAAGGACTATGCGGAAAGCTATTTAGGCGAGAAGGTCGACAAGGCCGTCATCACCGTTCCGGCTTACTTCAACGACGCGCAGCGTCAGGCGACGAAAGACGCCGGTAAGATCGCGGGCCTGGAAGTGGAACGGATCATCAACGAACCGACAGCGGCAGCGCTGGCATTCGGTATCGACAAGACTGACAAGGAACAGAAAGTCCTCGTCTTTGACCTGGGCGGCGGTACGTTCGACGTTTCGATTCTGGATCTGGCCGACGGCACCTTTGAAGTTCTGGCAACCGCAGGCGACAACCATTTAGGCGGCGATGATTTCGATAACGTGGTCGTCGACTGGATGGCAGATCAGTTCAGAAAAGAAAATGGTATTGATCTGAAGCAGGACCGGATGGCGCTGCAGAGAATGAAGGAAGCGGCGGAAAAGGCCAAGAAGGATCTGTCCGGTATGGTTCAGACACAGATTTCCCTGCCGTTCATCAGCGCCGGCGCAGCCGGACCGCTGCACTTTGAAGCGACGCTGACCCGCGCGCAGTTTGACGCGATGACCAAATCGCTGGTCGACCGCACGGTTGTTCCGGTTCGTCAGGCATTGAAGGATGCCGGCTTAACCAAGAATGATATTGATCAGGTCCTGTTAGTCGGCGGCTCAACCCGAATCCCGGCGGTTCAGGAAGCTGTCCGTCAGGAATTAGGCAAGGAACCGAACCGTTCCGTCAACCCGGATGAAGTCGTAGCCTTGGGCGCGGCGATCCAGGGCGGCGTCATCAGCGGCGACGTCAAGGACGTCTTACTGCTGGACGTTACACCGTTAAGCTTAGGTATCGAAACGCTGGGCGGCGTCATGACCGTGCTGATCCCAAGAAATACAACGATCCCGACTTCCAAGAGCCAGGTCTTCTCGACAGCGGCGGACAATCAGCCGGCGGTTGATATCCATGTCCTGCAGGGCGAACGTCCGATGGCCAACGATAACAAGACGCTGGGCAACTTCCAGTTAGGCGGCATCGCACCGGCCCGCCGCGGCGTTCCGCAGATCGAGGTTACCTTTGACATTGACGTCAACGGTATCGTCCACGTTTCAGCGAAGGACAAGGGCACAGGCAAGTCCCAGTCGATCACCATCTCCAACTCTTCCGGATTAAGCGATGAAGAAATCGATCGGATGGTTCGTGAGGCGGAAGATCACAAGGCGGAAGACGATAAGCGCAAAGAAGAAATCGAATTGAAGAACCGCGCGGAAGCGTTCATCAATCAGATCGACGAAACACTGAATACGGAAAACGCGAACGTCACCGATCAGCAGAAGGAAGAAGTCAAGAAGCTGCGCGACGAACTGCGCACGGCAATTGACAACAACGATATCGACACGCTGAAGACCAAGATGGAACAGCTTGAAAAGGCAGCCAACGATATGGCTCAGGCGATGTATCAGCAGCAGGCGGGTGCTCCGGGTGCTGATGCGGGCGCAGGCGCTCAGGATGACAATGTCGTCGATGCCGATTTCAAGGAAAAGAAATAACAATTCACGCCGCACAAAAATCCTGGTTTCCATACTGGGATTTCTGTGTTTGAGCGTGCTGATCAGCGGTTGTTCCCGCACCCCCAAGAACAACGCCGGTCAGTTGGAAAATGCGGACAACGCCGTGCTGACAAGCTCGCTGAGCGAGGAACAGCTGGCGCATGTCAAAGAATGCAACGGCCGCTGCGTCAGCAGCGATCAGCCGGTGGAGCTCGTCGTGATGAACGGCGGCAAACCGGAACCGTTTGCCGTGCTGCAGCCGGGGCAGCTGGTTCAGTTAAAAGAAATCAACGATCCGAATCTGATCACTTCACAATATCTGCCCTTGGATGGAATGGATCAGGAGGGCGGTGCGCAGGTATTGGTCAACGCGCTGGAGGTAACGCCTTCCGGTCGCTGGCTGAATCCGACCAATCATTTACTGGAAAAGGATTTTGCGGTGAAGCTGAAGGCCGGCACCCGGATGCTGGATGACAACGGCGAAACGATCCTGACGACCAGCACGGATCAGCAATGGCTGGTGTATGCCCAGAAGGACGGCGCTTACGGCGTTGAGCTGCAGGGACGAATCGTCTGGGTGGATTCCGCTCAGGTTGAAGAAACGATCGCCCGGCCAGGCAGTGGCGGACCGGCGGCTACGTCGCTGCCAGTGCTGATGTATCACTTCTTTTACAGTGAAGCCGAGGGTCAGAGCCGCGAAAACGTGAATTTCGTCGAGGTGGAGGAATTCCGCGGGCAGCTGCAGGCGTTGCAGGAGGGCGGCTACGTCGCGCTGACGATGCGCGAAGTGGAAATGATGATGAAAGGCTGGGCGGATGTGCCGGAGAAATCGGTCGCGATTACGATCGACGACGGCGATCCGAGGGTTTATCAATATGCTTATCCGGTATTAAAGGATTTCGGCTATAACGCGACGCTGTTTCTGATCACGGGCTGGATGAATCCGCAGCTGCCGTATGAGTTTTTTCAGATGCGCGAGGATGGCTTAGAGCTGCAGTCGCATTCCTTCCTGATGCATCAGGGCGGATGCAAGGCCGGCCATGGCGGACGGATCCTGTGCGTCGATCACGATGAGGGCGTAGCGGATACCCGGCAGTCGCTGGAATATGTCGACGGCGGCTTCGTCTACTGTTATCCGTTTGGCGACGTGAACGATCACGCCGTAGAAATTTTACAGGAAGCTGGGGTTCAGCTGGCTTTTACGACAGAATATGGTAAAATAAAACCCGGAATGGATTTGTACAGGTTGCCGCGGATCCGGGTTACCGGCGGCGCGGGCCTGGACCGGTTCATCAAAAGTATAGAGTAGCAGGAGGGTGATGTTTTATGAGCGAAAAGCGCGACTATTATGAAGTCCTGGGCATCAGCAAAGGCGCTTCCGATGATGAAATAAAAAAAGCCTATCGAAAACTGGCGAAGCAATACCATCCGGATGTGAACAAGGAACCGGGTGCAGAAGAAAAATTTAAAGAAGTCAACGAGGCCTACGAAGTGCTCAGCGACCCGCAGAAACGGGCGACCTATGATCAGTTCGGTCATGCGGGAATGGACGGTATGGGCGCCGGCGGCTTCGGCGGCGGTTTTGGCGGCGGCGGATTTGACGATCTGAACGATATCTTCGGATCGTTCTTCGGCGGCGGCTTTGGCGGCGGCGGATCCCGGGCCCGGTCCAACGGCCCGCGCAAGGGTCAGGACCGCTACATGCAGATGAAGATCAGCTTTATGGACGCGATCTTCGGCAAGACGGAGACGATCACGATCGACGTGGATGAACAGTGTTCTCAATGCATGGGAACCGGTGCGCATTCCAAGGATGACGTTACCGTCTGTCCGACGTGTCACGGTTCCGGAACGGTCGTTACGCAGCAGCGGACGCCGTTCGGGGTATTCCAGTCCCAGAGTGTCTGCCCGGACTGCGGCGGCACGGGTAAGAAAATCCGTAAAAAATGCTCCAAGTGCGGCGGCAAGGGTTATGAACATAAACGCGTGAGCGTCGACGTCAAGATCCCGGCCGGCATTCAGTCCGGGCAGCAGCTGCGGGTATCCGGCAAAGGTGAACGCGGCGCCAACGGCGGGCCAAACGGCGATCTGTATATCGAGATCATGGTCATGAAGCACGATTATTTCGTGCGCGACGGCCGGAATATCTACATTACGATTCCGATTTCTTCAGTGGACGCAACACTGGGCTGTTCGGTCGACGTGCCAACGGTTTATGGCGACGTCGAGCTGACGATTCCTTCAGGAACGCAGAACGGCCAGCAGTTCCGGCTGAAAGGCAAGGGCGTGAAAGATCTGCGCGGGTCTGGTCAAGGCGATCAGCTCGTTGAGGTGAAGATCGAAATCCCGAAGAAGCTGAGCGGCGAAGAAAAAGAAATGTATGAAAAGCTGCGCAAGCTGCAGGCGAAAGGCGGGAAGGAATCCGTCTTCGACAAGTTCAAGAAAGCTTTTAAATAACGATGGAAAGGGTTTCGGGACAACGAACCCTTTTCTTAAAAATTTTGTTTAGCACTCTATTGACTAGAGTGCTAAAAGTGATATACTAACGAGTGTAAGGAGGGACATCCTATGAATATTGATCAGATGACAGAACGATTGCAGCGGATCTTAATGGAAGCGATCCAGCTGGCGCAGGCGCAGGGCCAGAGCGAGCTGAACGTCGAGCATTGTCTGAAAGCAATTTTTGAAGACGACGGCATCGACGGCTTGTGGCAGCGGCTGGGACAAGACAAGCAACGGACGCTGCAGATCGTCGACAGTTATATGAAACGGCTGCCTTCCAGTACTTCCGGCGCTCAACCGAACCTCTCCCGCGAGGTGAATCAGGCGTATCAGGAAGCGCTGAAGTGGAGTCAGGCACACGAAGAAACCTATATGAGTTCGGTAGCATTTCTGATCGGCTTGTTGTTCGGTGGCAGCGCCGTCGCCAAGGCGATTCTGGAAGCGACCGGAATTACGAAAAAAGCGCTTGAAAAAGCGGAGGAAGAAAGACGAGGTGGAATGAAGATGAATGAACAGAACGCGGAAAATCAACTGGATGCGCTGCAGAAATACGGACACGATCTGGTCGAGGACGTCAAGAGCGGCAAGATCGATCCGGTTATCGGCCGGGATGAGGAAATCCGGCGGGTTATCCAGATCTTGTCGCGGAAAACAAAGAATAACCCGGTGCTGATTGGCGAACCGGGTGTCGGGAAGACGGCGATTGTCGAGGGCATCGCGTGGCGGATCATGAACGGCGACGTTCCATTCGGCTTGAAGGAAAAGAAACTGATCGAGCTGGATATGGGCGCACTGATCGCCGGCGCAAAATACCGTGGCGAGTTTGAGGAACGGCTGAAAGCGGTGCTGAACGAAGTGAAGCAGGCGGACGGCAACATCATCCTGTTTATCGACGAGATTCATAATCTGGTCGGCGCGGGCAAGACGGAAGGCTCCATGGACGCAGCCAACCTGTTGAAGCCGATGTTGGCGCGGGGCGAACTGAAATGTATCGGAGCGACGACGTTTGATGAATACCGCAAGTATATTGAGAAGGATGCGGCGCTGGAACGCCGGTTCCAGAAAGTTCAGGTCGACGAACCGTCCGTGGAAGACACAATCTCTATCCTGCGGGGCTTGAAGGATCGGTTTGAAAGCTATCATGGCGTACAGATTCTCGATGAAGCGATCATTGCTGCGGCGACGCTGTCCAACCGCTATATCACCGACCGGTTTTTGCCGGATAAAGCGATCGATTTGGTCGATGAAGCCTGCGCTTCACTGCGGGTGGAGATGGATTCGATGCCGACAGAGCTGGACGAGCTGATGCGGCGGATTATGCAGCTGGAAATTGAAGAAACGGCGCTGAAAAAGGAAACCGACGCCAAGACGCTGCAGCGGCTGGAGGAGCTGCGCAGGGAACTGGCGGATCTGAAAGAAGAAAAAGAAATCAAATACAACCAATGGCAGCAGGAAAAGCGTAAGCTGGACGAAGCCAAGGTTTACAAGGAGCAGCTGGAAAAAGCCCGCCTGGACTTCACGCAGGCGCAGAACGAAGCGCGCTATGAGGAAGCGGCGAAGCTGCAGTATGACACGATCCCGACGCTGGAGCGGAAAATCCGCGAGTCGGCGCAGAACAAAAAAGAGGAACACATGATCCAGGAGATCGTCGATGAGGAACAGATCGCCAAGGTCGTTTCCCGCTGGACGCACATCGAGGTCAGCAAGCTGATTGAAACGGAACGGCAGAAATTATTGCATCTGCAGGACGCGCTGGCGCAGCGGGTCATCGGTCAGGATGAGGCGCTGGAGCTGGTCACGGAAGCGATTCTGCGGTCCAAGGCGCAGATTCAGGATGAAAACCGGCCGATTGGTTCGTTCTTGTTCTTAGGCCCGACCGGCGTCGGTAAGACCGAAGTGGCCAAGGCGCTGGCGGAGCAGTTATTTGACGATGAATCGAAGATCATCCGGATTGATATGAGCGAATACATGGAGAAGCACAGCGTGTCGCGGTTGATCGGCGCGCCTCCGGGATATGTCGGTTACGACGAGGGCGGTCAGCTGACGGAAGCAGTGCGCAGAAAGCCGTATTCCATCGTGCTGCTGGACGAAGTGGAAAAGGCTCATCCGGATGTGTTCAACATCCTGCTTCAGATCCTGGACGACGGTCGGAT
>NZ_CFQZWI010000062.1:0-17764 GCF_986127675.1 Holdemania sp.
CTGAACTGATTGATCGTTCTTGCGTTGGATGTTTTTAAATCGCCCATCGGACGCTTGTTCGCATCCTGAATTGAGATAAAGGTCGTTTTGCACGGCTTATGCGCCGGCGCGCTGACCATATAGAATTTTGCCGGATGGGCGGCATCATCGCTCGCAAAGGTGACTTCCTTTGTCCCCATCGTGATATACAGGCAATCTTCATGCCCCATTTTGTATTCGACGCCGTCTGCAGTGATCACGCCCGGTTCGCCAATGTTGAAGATCCCGATTTCCCGGCGCTCCAGGAAAAAATGCGTGCCGAAATTTTTCCAGCAGTCGATGCCCTTGTCAATTGAAACCGTTTCGTTGACCGGCATGCAGCCTAAAGTGACCATGCGGTCGACGTGCGAATAAACCGCGGTAACTTCATCCGCCTTGAACAGATCAGTAATCAGGAATTCATCCCGAATCTCATCTGTGGTGTAGCGCTTGAAATCCCGCTGGTTAACAGAATAACGAATATCCATAATCGCGTCCTCCTTTTTCTTTCTGTCCCTATCATACCGCATTTTTCTTAACTTGTATACAAGTTTTAGAAACTTTTTTATTTTTTCTCATAACGGCTCAGCGCGGCGCTGAAAATTGTCTTCATTTCTTCCCTGACGGAGGCCGGTTCCAGGATTTCCATCCACTTCGCATACTGCATCGCCAGGTAAATCACGCCCTCGCGGCTGCCCTTCACCCGCGTGATAAAATGCTCCGGATCCTGCACGACAATTTGAATTTCCCTGCCGAAATGATCGACGATGTCATCCAGAATCCGCCGGTGGCATAACAGAATAAAATCAAGCACTTCCCCACCGTACATGTAAACTTTTGTCTTGGCGTATTCGTAAGGATCGCACAGCGGCCCCAGCGGTTCCTTCAGCGCCTCGCGTTTTTGGATATTGCGGATCTTATCCACACGGTAATGACTGAAATCCCGGTACTTTTCATGGCGGGCGATCAGATATGTTTTTTCATTCTCATAGACCAGATAAACTGGCTGAACGACATAGGGTGCGGTGCGGCGGGGAACCAGCTGCAGTTTTTCATTATATTGAACATAATCGAATTCCACCGCGCATTTTTCTTCCACTGCTTCCAACAAAATTTGAAGACTGAAGAAGAAATCCTGATTGTCTTTCTTGCGCAGATTATCAATATAAACCATATTGCGATATTTTTGAGCGGTGTAGTGGCTCTGGGTCGCCAGGAGTTTCTTGATCAGATCGTTGGAATGCTTGCGGGGAATAAAATTGGACGCATGCACGGCGTTGCACAGAAGCATGATTTCCGATTCTTCAAAATCCCGGTTATCCAGATAATACCCGTGTCCATTTTCCTGATAGGTGCTGATTTCATAACCAAATTCCTTCAACATCTGAATGTTGGCGTACAGAGTCCGCCGTTCGATCGGGCACTGATACAGCTGCTCCATTTTCTGTTGGATCTGCGCCGCTGTCAGCGGATGATCGCGGTCGCTTTCCCGCTGCAGAATCTCCAGAACCGCCAGCACGCTCGTTTTCTTTTCCATCGCTCTACTCACCTCTGTCTTTATTATAAAGCTGGCAGGTTTTTTGTACAGTTAAAGCACTATAATGACGCTGTAAATACAAAAAGGAGTGAAATTCATGAATTACATCACGATCGTCGCAACACACCAATTCTTCGGAACTGATATCTTCAAGGTTGGTCAAATCCTGACCGGCGTCAAGGAACCAGAAAACAGTTTTGACAGTGAAGCGATCAAAGTCGTTACAGAAAGCGACGTGCCCTGCGGTTACATTGCCAACAGCGTGCATACGGTCGCAAAAGGCTGCCATTCCGCCGGACGGATTTATGATTCCTTCGAGAACCGGGTCAAAATGAAAGTGTTGTTTATCGTTAAAAACGTCGTCATCGCAGAAATTCTTTAATATGAAAAAGTTAAAGATCATTTTCCAGGCGCTGTTCCGCAGGCTTCGGACGCACTGGAAAAAACCGGCTGCGCCTGTTGTTTCACCTGCGGCCGCCCCGTTGCCGCCTCCGCCGGTCTTTCCGTTTCCGGTTCATAGCGGAGATCTGGTTTGGTGCTTAATGCCGCTGCCTCAAAAAGAGCTGGATCAGATTCCGGAAGGTCACCAGATTCGGCCTTATTGGATCGCAGCGGTGAAAACAGATCATGTAACAGGGTTTTACTGTTCATCCAAGCCGATTAAAAAGTGTCCCGCCGCTTCTCAGTTCGTTATTTCCAATGCCGTGACGCAAATCCGTGATACCCATGTCGATCTGCGGCGGATCTTCCGCATTCCGGCTGCGAATCTGATCGAGCCGATCTGTTCAGTTCCCGCCGTCGTGCAAACTCAGGCGAATAAACGGTTGATTCTGCAGCATCGTCAAAATCAAAACCGGCCGGCCTTCCGGTTTCCTGTTCCGCTCGTTCCGGCGCCCGGGGATCTTCTGCATTCGCACGGATTGATCCTGGACTGCAGCGAACAGAGCTGCACGATTGTTCCCCGCTGCAACCCCAACGCAGAGGGCGCTGTCGGCGGCAGGATTAACAACAGAGTCTTCTATTTCAATGCCCTCCAGACGCAGACGCTCCCGTTATCCGAGCTCGCTGCCAACGATATAGCCGGACTGGCGGATTGGGAGCTTCTTTCCCGGATCCGTTTGGAAAACAGAAAAGCACGGTCGCGGACTTCGCCGCCCAAACACAAACAGAACGCCTATGTCCGCAAACCTGCGCCATATGCCTGCGGTCAGATTTTAGAGGAATGGGGCGGCCAGCAATATGTGTTCCTCTGCGCGACCCGCACCCATCAGTATGGGTATGTTTATGACGATTTTATGCCCGACAAGCTTGTGTGTCTGAAATCTGATCTGATCGTCACGCCTGAACGGCTTCCAGAGGATCAGCTGAACGACGATCTTGAAGCCTTGATCGAAGCCCAGGAGAATCCGCAGATGCTTCAACTCCTTCGGCAGGTTCAAAAACAGAAAGATCTGCCTTTCCCTTTCCTTCGCAGCACTCCGCCCAGATTCAGAATTTCCGCGATCTGAAGTCGCTGGAAGATCAGCCGGGTTATCCTGTTCGGAATTCCTGATTCTTGAATTCCAGTTTTAACCTGAAAAAAACGGAATCCATGCGGACTCCGTTTTTTATTCTCGCTATTCTTCTTCCTTCAGCGTTTCAATGATATTTTCTTTTCTTACTTTCCGCGTCGCATAGCTCATCATCGTCATGACCATCAGCATCAGCACGGCGACCCCGCCCAGAATCATCGGCCAGGGCATTGCGAATGAAAACCAGAAACTTCCCTGCATCAAATTGTAGTGAAGCAAGGTGATCAGATACAAGCTGACAGGAATGCCGATGGCTGCCGCGCCCAGTCCGTAAAACAGACTTTCAAGCCGGATCATGCGGTTGAACTTCTTTTCATCCATGCCTACTGACCGCAGCATCGCAAACTCCTTGCGCCGCAGCGCGATGTTGGTCGAGATCGTATTGATAACGTTGACCAGGCAGATCATGCAGATCAAGGTGATAAATCCGTAGATAAAGATGGAAACAATCGTCAGCAGCGTTTTATCTTCCCGCTGATTCTGAACCGGACTGTACCAGCTGAAGCTGTGCGTCAGATTCTGCTTGCCAATTTCATCAATCTGCTGGAGCATTGTCTCCTGCTGCCCTGGGACTGCCCGCAGATACAGCTTATCACTGTAAGACCGCGAACCTTTCGCTTCTGTTAAAAGCGTATTCAAATCCGAAACCGGAATCAGCACCGCGAGATTGCCGCCGTAAACGATTTCACTGGAATACAGATCCATATCCGCGGCGAGCGCCATTGGTTTTATCGTCAGCATTTCTCCCGCGTCGCCGATCGAGATCTTCAGGGTGTCCGGTATACTTTTCAAGAACGGAACGTCCGCATACCGTTTTTTCCCGTTCTCTGCGATCTGCGCTCGATAACGGTTAAAGAGGATCCCCGGGATCGCGCCGTCAGCAGGATTCGCCATTGCCGCTTCCGAAATCGAATTTTCAGTCAGAATTCGTGCGTATGTTTCGTCATCCACCGCAAACAACAGCGCCGGATATTCTTCCCCAATCCCTGACCAGTAGTCGTCGAAGTCAAGATTCTGCGTATGCACGGCGGCATACACCTGGGTAATCCGCTGGGTGCCGGCGACTGAAGTCAGCTGGCGAAGCTGGGTGAAGCTGGGCTTTTCTTCGAGGAAGGAATGCGAAGAATAATCCGTAACCCAGGCGTCAGCGAGTTCATCCTGACTGGTCATGCCGACGGCCTGAATCATCATTGTCATCACCGAGGTCACCGTCGTAAACAGAATTAAGCTGACCGCCAGCGATAAAATGGTCAGTCCGGCTTTGCGGCCGCTGCGCTGGATATTTTTGACAGCCAGTTCGCCCTCGATGCCCCACAATTTTCCCGCAGCGAAGGATAAAAAGCGATGGCGGCGTTTCAGCTTCACTTTCTGCGGCTGACGAATCGCCTGGATCGGCGTCATCCGCGCGGCTTTTAAGGCCGGCAGCCAACAGGCAAGAACGATCATCACTACGGAACAAATTACCGTCAAAGCAACCGCAGGAAAGGAAACCACCGTATGAAACGGAACATCGGCGGAAAGGAATTCCAACGATTGAAGCATCGGATTAATCACGCGCAGCGTTACCGCCATTCCGCAGATCCCCGCCAGCACGCCTATCGGTATGGCCGCCAGCGCGATCATCAGCCCTTCCTGAACCACACACCAGAATTTCTGACGGGAAGTCGTGCCGACGCTGGCCAGAATCCCGAACTGCCGGCTGCGTTCAGTCTGTGAAATCGCGAATGCGTTATAAATCAGAAATACCGATCCGGTGATGATAATCAACAATGTCAGCGTCGCCGCTGAGGCAACCATGGCGAAATAACTGTTTTCCCAGAATGGACCGCGAAACCGCAGGACGTTGTTATTCACCCCTGTGGCCGGATACAGCTTGATCTGAAGCTGTGGAAAATCTTCCTGCGGCCGCTGACCGGAATGTTTTAATTTAACATACACAACCGGATCCACACCGGGATCGGTTTCGGAACGGGCCGTGATCGCGGTATAGCCCGGCGACCAGCGCGGTTCCAGATCCGAACGTTCCATGATTCCAACGACAGTGTAATTTCGCGGCTGCAGATCAACGATCGTTTCCGGCTGTTCCGGATCGTAAGGATTGTTTTGATTTAACGGCTGATCCGGACTTTCCTGCAGTACCCGTTGGCCTGTCTGCAGCGTAATCGTCTGACCCAATTCAATTTCAACACCGCCATTGTAGGCAACATGCTCGGAAACCAACAGCTCGTTTTCATTTTCCGGCAGCCGACCGGAGACTAAATGCAGGCCAAGCCGCTGGAAACCTTCCTCGTCGCAGGCCCGGATAAACCAATACGGCTTGTATTCGTTCTGGCTTTCCGGTAAGACGGCGTAGCCCAGATCATCAACCATAAAGGTGTGATCCACCTGTTTATCCGTATTTAAATACTGAATTTCAGTTTCATTGAGATCGCTGTAAGCCAGCTCCCAGTCGCCCGTTTCATAGACCGCCTTGCGTTCCATATAATCAAGAAACGAGGAAGCGAACACACTGACGGCAGTGATCATCGCGACGGAGATGACGATCCCCATCCCCGTGAACAACGTGCGCCGGCGGTTAACCTTCAGCGATTGAAAGGTATATTGATGCAGGATATTCATTGCCGGATCACCTGATCGGAACTGATCCGTCCGTCTTCAATCGCGATGATGCGGTCGGCCTGCAGCGCGATATTTTCATCATGAGTGATGACGATGCAGGTCTGATTGCGCTGCTTGTTCGACATTCTCAGCAGCGTCATGATCTCCTGAGTGTTGCGGCTGTCCAGATTGCCGGTCGGCTCATCCGCTAACAGGATCGCCGGATGATGAATCAGTGCTCTTCCGATCGACACCCGCTGCTGCTGCCCGCCGGAAAGCTGGCTGGGCAGAAAATTCCGCTGCTTGGTTAATCCCAGCTGCTCTAACAGCTGATCGACCGTGTCCCGGTCGACTTTGCGTCCGTCCAGACGCAGCGGCAGCGTAATGTTTTCCTCGACCGTCAGCACAGGAATCAGATTGTAAAACTGGTAGATCAGACCAACTTGACGGCGGCGGAACACCGCCAGCTTATCTTCCTTTAAGTCCGTGATCACCGTTTTGTCAACGACGACCTGACCTTCGCTGGGCTGATCGACGCCGCCCAGAATATGCATCAGCGTTGATTTTCCTGATCCGGAAGGTCCGACAATCGCAACAAACTCGCCTTTATTCACCGTAAAACTGACATGATCCAACGCCGTGATCTGCAGCGCCCCGCGGCCATAAAACCGGCTGCAGTTTTGCACGCTTAATATTTCCATGAGTATTCCTCCTGACACAATCAATATAAACGAAACGGATGACACGCCGATGAAACCGTGGATGACAAATTCGTCATGTTAAATCACCTGGCGGACAAACCGGATTAAAAACCGCGATCCCCGGCCTGGCGTACTTTCCACGCTGAGCGTCCCATCCTGCGCGGCCAGAATCTGCTGAGACATCGCCAAGCCGATACCGACGCTGTCCGGCTTCGCATTTTTGCCACGATAGAATCGTTCAAATAAATGCGGCAGATCCTGCGGATCGATCCCTTCCCCATTATCCTCGATCACAATTTGATCGACCAGGGCTGTGCGCGTACAGAGAATCCGGATCTGTCCGTTGGGCGCGTGTTCGGCGCAGTTGCGCAGAATATTCCCCAGCGCTTCCGCCGTCCAGTTTTCATCGACCGTCAAAACAAACGATTCCGGACATTCCAGCACCCATTCCACATTATTCCGCAGCATCTCCGCTTCCGCTTGGGACAACGCCTTGTTAATCAGGGCACGGATCGTTATGGAATTGGGTAAAAACTGCACCGCCCCGGCCTGCAGCTTCGCCATTTTAAGCAGCGACTGAATCAGCCAGCGCATCCGCGTCAGCTGGGCGGCGATCAAGCGCAGAAATTCCTGTTGCCGAACCGGATCCATGTCCGGCTGCTGCATCAGATCGACCATCATCATCATCGAGGTCAGCGGCGTTTTCAGCTGATGAGAAATATCGCTGAGCGAATCGGAAAGAAACTGCTGCTGCGCCTGCAGCTGTTCCGCACTTTCCCGCAGCTGAACCGTCACCTTATAGATCTCGCTGTGCAGAATACTCAGTTCGCCTTCCTCATAATCCTGCGGATTCATTTGATAAAGACCTTCCCGGACTCTGCGCATCTGATCGTTCAGCTGCCGCAGCCGGCGGTAGCGCCACGCCGTAAACAGACAGAACGCGCTGATCAAAACAGCGGCCAGACTGACGCAGACAATCAGCATCTCCCGGGACGCCGCCGCGGCGATCAGAAAAAAGGGCAGGCATAATCCGATGCAGCCCAGGATAAAAATTTTGATCTCACGATTTCGCATCTGTCATTCCCCCAGTTTGTAGCCTAACCCCCGGATCGTCCGGATCAGCTGCGGATGCGCCGGATCATCCTCCAGCTTTTCCCGCAGCCGCTTAATATAAACCGTCAGCGTATTGTCATTGACGTATTCCCCACCCAGATCCCAGATCGCTTCAAACAGCTGGTCGCGCGTCATGACCTGATTGCGGTGCGTCGCCAAAATTAATAAAAGCCGGTATTCCATGCCTGTCAGAAAGACTTCCTGATTATTCTTAAACACCCGCGCAGCGATCGTATTGATGCTTAAATCCTGATAATTGATCGTCGTTTCGGCCTGTTTTTTTCCGGCCCTGCGCAGTACGGAATTCATCCGGGAAATCAGCTCACGCACGCGAAACGGCTTCGTGATGTAATCGTCCGCCCCCAGGTCCAGCCCCATGACAATATTGACCTCATCGTCACAGGCCGTCAGAAAAATCACCGGGATTTCTTTCAGCCGGGAGTCCTCGCGCATCCGCTTGCAGATCTCATAGCCGCTGCCATCCGGCAGCGTCACGTCCAGCAGCACCAGATCAAAGCTCTCCTGTTGGATTAACTCCAGCCCCTGCGTCTTGGTCATCGCAGTCATGACCTGGTAGCCTTCCTGACTTAGCGTATATTGCAGCGCCGTTAAGATCGCGCTGTCATCCTCTACGCAGCAAATTTTATTCATGTTTATCACCTGATTTTATTATAACCGATCTCTCTGCCAAGCACATGACGAGTTCGTCACTTTGAAACTGACAAATTCATGACGATTGTTCCGGGACGATTGTTGTCGACCGGGATTTCCTTTATAATAGCCTTAAGCTAAGGGACTATCAATGCCCTTAGAAAAAGAAAGAAGGCGTCATCATGACAAAGTGGAAACGGGTTGTGGACAGCTGGAAATGTTCGGTAATTCTGATCGCGGCGATTTCAGGCTGCTTATTTTTTCTGCCGGAGATGCGCAGCATCCGTCAGCTGATGTTTGCCCCTGCCGACATCCAGCCGCAGGATTTCTGGAATATTCAAATACAAAACGCTGACAACGAACAAGCGGAAATCATCTTTCAGCCCTATTCCTATGAGGAACAAACGTTTTTTCAGACATTAGGCGAACGGAGCTGTCTGCTTGCGTCAATTAACGATCATCCGTTACAGGTGATATTTCCCGGGCAATCCGTAAAACTCCATGAAAATGATCAAATCCGCCTTCTCTGGCTGGTCGATCCTCAATTAAAATCACAGCTTAAATCGCGTGTGATTGCAGATCAAGCCTTGGTTTTCAATCATGGCCAGCTGCAGGAGGACGTTGATCATGAATAAGAAAATACGGATTCTGAATATTTTTTTAAGCTTGATTTTAATTGGAATCGCCTTTGTTCACTTTCAATTTGAAGTTCCCGTACTCCACTTCAGTCAGTCCGTCATTGAGGAATGGGAGAATGACTTCGCCAGTGGCGGCGGCTTCGGCGATGTGCTAACCGACGCGATCGAAACTGCGGCAAATGAACAGGACTGGCAGCGAGCCTGGCAGTTGAGTCAACTGTACGCTTTCGTTTATGCCAAACCGGACGTTCAAAGCGGAAAACTCTGTTGGATTGACACTGCGGGCGGACAAAGAAAAACGATCTGCGGCGTTTTAGAACCGTAGCAATTCAGATACCCGATTCTCTTTATCGGCTATTTGCTTCCTATTCATTAGTTGATAAACAAGACACATTGTAAGAATCCCCTATTTTGTAAAAAATCCCCATTCCATTCATTATTGAAAGAAGGAGAACGCCTGATGCTTACTTTTCAAGCCGCTTTCGAAGAAGAAATTGATCTTATTTACCAGCTGTACCGACGTTGTGTTGAAACAAGCCGCGGCAGTTGGGATGACGAATACCCGACCCGTGATTTTGTGGAACAAGATTATCTTCGCCAGGGATTAATGACTTTGAAAAACGAACAGGGCGAGATCGTCGCGGCGGGTGCGATCACGCCGGCGGATGAACTGAAAGATTTAGAATACCGCACGGCTTTGCTTCACCCTCTGGAATTAAGCCGTTTAGCCGTAGATCCGCAGTTTCAGGGGCAGGGATATGGCAAGCTCCTGCTGCAAGTTTTAATAGAAGAAGTACGTAAACGGGGCGCTGATGGAATTCAGCTGTTGGCGGCCAAAGAAAACGCACCCGCCCTGGCCTTGTATCGCGGCGCTGATTTTCAAGAGAAAGGCAGCTGCCGGATGTACGATACTGACTTCATCCTGTTTGAAAAGAAATTGTAAAAGAAGATAATGCTCAAAAAAACAGGAAGTCCACGTCTGCCTCAGCGGTCAGATTGACTTCCTGTTTTATTTCTTGATCTTATCAGAATAGGCAGACCTGAAATCCAACTTCTCGTCAACCAGAAGATAGGTCTATCCACGACGAGTCAGATTAAGAAAAGAAAACAAACTCACGGAATGAGAATCGTGTTCAATTCACTGATTAAATCCAGATACTTTGTGATCAGTGCATTCCAACTTTCCGGAGCTTGAAAGCTGATGACGGCTAAAATTCCTCGTAATAACCAGCAGCGAATTACGGCTGACAGTTTGGTTCTGTCAATCGCCTGATATGTTTCGCTATAACTGTGCAAAAAGGCTTCGATCATTAAAGGATACAGCGCGTGATCGGGTTCGCTTTGAATACACGAGGAAAGACTGGCGGCCAAATCAAAATAACCGTCGCCCAGCCGGGCTTCGCCAAAATCAATAATTCGCAGACCCGAGGTTGTCCAAAGCATATTCCACAATCCCAAATCTCCGTGTATCGGCTGATCTTCACGCAGATTGATTATCAAGCTGTCCTGAAGCAAACTATGAATTGCAGCCTGATGCTCAGCTGTGACCGCAGTCGGAAACCATGCGAACCGGCATTGTGCTTTCTGCTTCAGTTGTCCTAAAGCAAACCGATCAGGAACAACTGGCAGAGTCATCCGCTCCTGAAACAAAACTTTCTGCATCAGCGCAACGGTCTTTCCCATATGCGCGGCCAGCTCCACGCCCCGTGGTCTGTCCGGCGAAGGCTGCAAATATTCCTGAAAATTAAAGAACCGTCCCTGATCCTGCACATAAGCAGCGTGTGTTTTTGTGAGCCTCAAAGCAGGTGCAATTCCCTGCGGCGCCAAAACAGCGGCGAATTCCGCTTCCGTCTTGGCATGAGCTTCCGACGCGATTTCCCTGAAAATTCCCTGAGTTTCACCACACATGATCTTGCGGGCATGACTGGAAATACCACTATGAATTTCTTCTATTATCATTGGTTCTTCTCCCGGCAGCCACTGCCGGAGAACCCTTTTCAAACGATCCGGTTCCATTGACACTCCCCCTCTTTAGCTGATCGTGCAAAAAGCTGAACTATTCCAGTTCAGCCTTTTCATTTTCTATTTCTTCAAATTCGTCGTCGCTTTTACGATGTTCAGCAGAATCTCAACCACCTTGTGCATCTCCTGCACGCTGCATACCTCGTAACGGCCATGGCAGTTCGCCCCGCCCGTGCCCAAATTCGGACATGGCAGCCCCATGAACGTCAGCCGCGCTCCATCGGTGCCGCCGCGGACTTTTTCCACCCATGGCTGCAACCCTGCTTCCGTGATCGCCTGCTTTGCCAGATCTACAATCCATTCCTGATCCTTCAGGATTTCCTTCATATTCCGATACGATTCCTTAATTTCCACCTGCACCAGCGGCTGTCCGTACTTCTGATTCATATACGTCTCCGCTGCCTTCATCGTGGCCATCTGCGCCTGGAACTGCTCGCTGTCATGATTGCGGATGATATATTCCATCACCGTCTGTTCAACATTGCCCTCCATATTGTTCAGATGATTAAAACCTTCAATGCCTTCGGTATATTCCGGGCGATTGAACACCGGCAGCATCGCGTGGAATTCCATCGCGACGTTCAGAGAATTGATCATCTTGTGCTTCGCGCTGCCCGGATGGATCGAGAAGCCTTGAACCGTGACCTTCGCGCTGGCCGCGTTAAACGTTTCATCACTGATCGCTTCCATCTCGCCGCCGTCGACCGTATACGCGAAATCCGCGTGGAAATTCGCAACGTCGAACAAATCTGCGCCGCGGCCGATTTCCTCATCCGGCGTAAAGCCGATCCGGATCTCGCCATGCTTGATCTCCGGGTGCGTCAGCAGCGTTTCCGCCATCGTCAGAATATCTGCGATGCCCGCTTTATCGTCCGCCCCCAGCAGCGTATTGCCGTCGGTAACGATCAGATCCTGGCCTGTGTAACGTGCCATATTCGGAAAATCGCTGACCTTCAGCGTAATCTTGTCATTCAGCGCGATATCCTTGCCATCGTACTGAGGAATGATCCGCGGATTGACGCCTTCGCCGCAGAAATCCGGCGCGGTGTCCATGTGCGCGATAAAGCCGACGGTTGGAACCTCATAGTCCAGATTTGACGGGATCCTGCCGTACAGATAGCCCTGATCCTCCCGAACCTCCTGGATACCCAGCTGTTCCATTTCTTCTTTCAATACCTTTAACAGATCCAGCTGACAGGCTGAGCTGGGGACGGTCGGACTTTCCGGATCCGAAACCGTGTTGATTTTCGCATAGCGAATTAAACGCTCTTCTGGGGTCATAATTTATTCCTCTTTTCTTCCCATTGCAGGCTTTCAATCATCATATCAAAAAACTCAGCGTCAAACGTCGAATTCTTGGGACTGCAGGCATAAAACCCAACCTGCGCGACACCCTCGGTCAACGGCAGCGCAAACTCCCGCAGCCATTTGAATTTCTGGCCATTAAACGAAAATTCGACGCGGAATTCATTCTGCCACCGGTGCAGCCGCAGCGTCAGCGTATGAATGCCGCTGGAAATCGGCATGCCGGCCCAGTCAGAGAAACCGCCGTAAGTCACCGTCGAACAGACCGATGACGCTTGTTCATCGCGATATTCAATTCCCGCCTTGCACCAGCAGGAAGGATCGCTCATGACAAAAATCCCCAGCTGATCATAAACTTCATGCAGCTGCGCGCGAATCGTCACCGTCAGCGTAAAATCCTGACGGATTGGAAGCAAGAGCGCGTGCCCGTTGAATTTATTCAGCTGACGGGCCTGGTTGATCCAGAAATCCGTCGCCGGTTCTGTGCTGAAGATGATCCGGCTGCGCCCGATCGTCCAAAGGGACGGACGGTTCATCCAGACCAGCAGCGAAGTATCCAGCCGTTTTTTCATACTTATCCTTCCTAACTGTTTTTATTATATCAAATTCCCCGGCAAATAGAATTTTGAAAGTGAAAATAAGATGAAAAGAAAAAGAATTTCAGTCAATCGAATTGACTTTTTTATTTAAACGGTTAATATTTAATGCATTAATTATTCAAGAATTAAGAATTGAATTGGAGATGATGGTGTATGCACTATGAAGCTGATGAAAATGAGCTTATGAATCTTGTACGAAGCGTGAACAATCACATGAATCATGTATTGAATCAGTTCTACTCGCCCTACGGTTTAACACGCCCGCAGGCGATGGTTCTTTCGGAAATTGAACGAAATGGTCCGGTCACACTCAGCCTTCTGGCGCAGCGGCTGGGCATGACTACCAGCAATCTCTGCCTGATTGCGCAGCGGCTGGAGAAAAGCGGCTTCTTAAAGCGAAAACGGGATCCGCAGGATCAGCGCAGCGTGATTTTGATCAACACCGCCAAAAGTCACGAGCTGATCCATCAGGTTCAGGAAAACGTTAATGAAATGATCCGGCGCCGGCTGGAATACACCGATCCCGAAAATATGGATAAGATAATGGAGGGACTGCGGTTGTTAAACGCCGTCATGATGAAACAGAATCAGGGGGACAAAGCATGCGATTAGGAATAGATATTGGTTCGACGACGATCAAATATGTCGTCCTGGATGACGCGGGACGCTGCATTGATCAGGATTATCAGCGGCACAGCTGCCAGATCACGGAAAAGCTGATCGAGGTGCTGCAGAAAGTATCCGCCAAATACAATCAGCCGGCCATGGCGTTAGCAGTATCGGGCTCCGCCGCGATGGGCCTGCAGGAAAAATGCAGCATGCCGTTTGTGCAGGAAGTGTACGCGACCCGGATCGCCGCGACGAAAAGACTCGAGGAGGTCGACTGCATCATCGAGCTGGGCGGCGAAGACGCGAAGATTTTATTTCTCAGCGGCGGTCTGGAAGTCCGGATGAACGGCACCTGCGCTGGCGGCACAGGGGCGTTTATCGACCAGATGGCCACGCTTTTAAACTTAAGCACGGAAGAAATGAACGAAGCCGCCAAACAGGCGGAAAAACTCTACACGATCGCCTCCCGCTGCGGCGTGTTCGCCAAGTCGGATATCCAGCCGCTGATCAACCAGGGCGCGGATAAAGAGGACCTGGCCGCCAGTATTTATCAGGCGGTCGTGAATCAGACGATCCAGGGACTGGCGCAGGGACGTAAAATCGAAGGTCATGTCGCCTATTTGGGCGGACCGCTGACCTTCAACAGCGAGCTGCGCGCGGCGTTTGATAAAACGTTGAAGCTCACTGGCGTCTGTCCGGAAAACAGTCTGTATTATGTCGCGATCGGCACTGCGTTATTAGCGGAAGAACCGGTGAATGTCGCCGACGCGATCGAACAGCTGCAGACGATGGACGCGTCCAGCTTTGTCCGTTCCCTGCCGCCGTTGTTTGCGGACGAGGACGAATACCGCCGGTTCAGCGAGCGGCATCAGCGCAATCAGGTCCGGGTTCATGAACCAAAAGAAATTATTGACCGCTGCGCTTTGGGCATTGACGCCGGCAGTACGACAGTCAAAATGGTGCTGATCAACGAGCAGGAAGAAATCCTGTATTCGATGTATCAGCCCAATCAGGGCAACGCGCTGCAGTTGGTCCGGGAAGCGCTGATCGAATTGATGCGCGCCAACCCGCGGATGGAAATCGTGTCCAGCTGCGTCACCGGTTATGGCGAAGATCTGATCCGCAGCGCCTTCGGCGTCGACGCCGGCATCGTGGAAACGATGGCGCATTTCACCGCCAGCCGCAAATATATGCCGGACGTCGATTTCATCATCGACATCGGCGGTCAGGATATCAAATGCTTTAAAATTCATAACGGCACGATCGACAACATCTTCCTTAACGAAGCCTGTTCCAGCGGCTGCGGCAGCTTCCTGCAGACCTTCGCCAACGCGCTGGGCTATGAAATTGAGGATTTCTCGCGGCTCGGCCTGTTCGCCAAACATCCGGTCGATCTGGGCAGCCGCTGCACAGTCTTCATGAATTCCTCAGTCAAGCAGGCGCAGAAGGACGGCGCAACGATTGACGAAATCTCCGCGGGCCTGTCGATCAGCGTCGTTAAAAACGCTTTATATAAGGTTATCCGGACCGCTGACGCAAAGTCTTTGGGCAAACACATCATCACCCAGGGCGGCACCTTCTACAACGACGCGGTGCTGCGGGCCTTCGAGCAGGAACTCGACACCGAGGTTATCCGGCCGAATATCGCCGGCCTGATGGGCGCTTACGGCTGCGCGCTGCACGCCCTGCGCCATTGCCCGGATGCGTCGTCGCTGTTAAATCTCGACCAGCTGGAACATTTCCACAACGAGATCCGCTATGTCCAGTGCGGTTTGTGCAACAACCATTGCCGGCTGACCGTCAACCAGTTTTCCGATGGCCGCAAATATATCGGCGGCAACCGCTGCGAACGCCCGGTTACGAAAAAAAGCACGTCTCAGGACTTGAATATCTACGCCGTCAAGCGCGAGCTGTTAAGTCAGTATAAGCCGGTTCCCGGGCCGCGGGGGAAAATCGGCCTGCCGTTAGCCTTAAATATGATGGAGCTGCTTCCATTCTGGCACACCTTCTTCACGGAGCTGGGCTTCGAGGTCGTCACCTCCGGCTTCGCTTCGCTGGAAAAATACCAGAAAGCGCAGAACTCAATTCCTTCCGACACAATCTGTTTTCCCGCCAAGCTGGTTCACGCTGCGATCCAATCGCTGCTCGACCAACAGATCCCGGCGATTTTCTATCCGTGCATGACCTACAACATGCGTGAAAAAAATGCCGACAACAATTATAACTGTCCGGTCGTCGCTTACTATCCGGAAGTCATCGCCGCCAATATGCAGCAGGTGACGCAATGCGATTTCATCTACGATTATGTCGGCATCCATCGTCAGAAAAATTTCCCGATCAAGGTTCATAAGATTCTGAACCAGCACTTCCGCGTCGGTCTGCGCGAGGTGATCAAGGCCAGCAAGAAGGCGTATGAGGCAAATGATCAGCATCTGGAAACAATCCGGCAAAAGGGTCAGGAAATCATCACGCAGGCCCAGCTGGACGACCGTCAGATCATCGTGCTGGCGGGCCGGCCGTATCACGCTGATCCTCTGGTTTCCCATGATATCGACAAACTGATCACCAGCTACGGCGCGGCGGTCATCAGCGAGGATGTCATCAACGAGGAAGTCGGCAAGAAGGAACTGGGCGTCTGGAACCAATGGACGTATCACTCCCGGCTGTATGCCGCGGCCCGCTATGTCGCAACACAGGAAAAGATGAATCTGGTGCAGCTGGTTTCCTTCGGCTGCGGCGTCGACGCGATCACAACCGACGAAGTGCGGGAGATTCTTGAGGAACACGGCAAGATTTACACGCAGATCAAAATCGACGAAATCACTAACCTGGGCGCGGTCAAAATCCGTCTGCGTTCCCTGTTCGCCGCGCTGAAGCAGGAGGATGAACATCATGACTGATAATAAAGTTTTATTCACGAAAGAAATGCAGAAGGATTACACGATCCTGATTCCGATGATGGCGCCGATCCACTTCCAGCTGCTGCGCAACGTGCTGGTCCACAGCCGGTACAACGTCGAGTTGTTGGAAAACACCGGTCCTTCGGTTGTCGAACAGGGGCTGAAGTATGTCCATAACGACACGTGTTATCCGGCGCTGCTGGTCATCGGCCAGATGATCGACGCACTGAAAAGCGGAAAATACGACGTTCACAAGACGGCGCTGATCATTACGCAGACCGGCGGCGGCTGTCGTGCGAGCAATTATATTTATCTACTTCGCAAAGCCTTGAAAAAAGCAGATCTGGGTTTTGTCCCGGTTATTTCTCTGAATTTATCGGGACTGGATTCCCAGCCGGGTTTTAAATTAAGCCTGTCGATGCTGCAGAAGATGTTGTGCGCGCTGGTCTATGGCGATCTGTTAATGGATCTGACCAATCAGGTGCGGCCATATGAAGTGGCATCCGGCACTGCCGATCAGCTTTGCCAGCACTGGATCGACGACCTCAGCCGTCAGTTTGATCACCGTCAGGGCTTATCCATCGGCGATATGAAGCGCAATATGCGCGATATCGTCATGTCTTACGCCGCGATTGAGCGGCAAAAACGGGACTTAGTCAAAGTCGGCATCGTCGGTGAAATCTATATTAAATATTCGCCGCTGGGCAACAACAGCCTGGAGAAGTTTCTGGCGGAGCAGCAATGTGAGGTAAAGCTGCCGGGGATGATGGGGTTCATGTTGTACTGCGTCTACAACGGCGTTGAAGACGTCAAGCTGTACGGCGGCGGTTTCGTCAAAAAACAGCTGATGAGTTTCGTCTATTCACTGGTGCTGAAACTGGAGAAAATGACGATCGACGCGATCCGCACTTATTCCGATTTTGACGTGCCAGGCTCATTCCCTGAAATGAAAGCAGGCGCCGAGCAGATTATCGGTTTGGGCGCGAAGATGGGCGAGGGCTGGTTATTGACCGGCGAGATGGTTGAACTGAATAAATCGGGATTTAAGAATATTATCTGTACCCAGCCGTTTGGCTGTCTGCCCAATCATATCGTTGGCAAGGGCATGATCCGCAAAATCCGCGAACAGGATCCGGACTGCAACATCGTCGCGATTGATTATGACCCAAGCGCAACGCAGGTCAATCAGGAAAATCGGATTAAGCTGATGTTGTCCATCGCGCGGGAAAATATGAAAAAAGCAGAAACTGACACGGCTTCCATGCCTGTACCCCAGGCTGAATAGCTCAGATTTCAATATCAAAGCAAGAAGGTTGGATCAACCTTCTTTTTTTACGCCTCAGGCTTTCTTATCTTGGGCTGTTTTGACAGACTGATTTCGTCTTTCGATTTCTATCCGGGATCCGTACCTTACAGCTTGTGAAAAAGAACCTTCATACTGTGAAAGAATGATGAAAAATGAAGAAATAGCGGGGCTTTTCGCAAAAAAGCGCAATAGGTAT
>NZ_CFQZWI010000063.1:0-17729 GCF_986127675.1 Holdemania sp.
CGATCTTGAAACGAAAGCACCTGATTGACTGCGGAAGAAAAGCTTTCCCACTGTTCCTGCTGAGCTTCCAGCTGCTTGACGCCCCGAGCCGTAATGGTATAGTACCGGCGCGTCCGCCCGTTCACCGTTTTGCTTACCGAACGGATCCAGCCTTCATTTTCCATTTTGTGCAGAATCGGATACAATGTGCCTTCCTTAAAATCAAACGCGTCATTCGACCGGTCTTTGAGCGTCTTGATCAATTCATAGCCGTAGCGTTCCTGTTCCTTCAACAAACTTAATACCAACAAAGCGGAACTGCCGGCGATCAAGCCTTTATCATAATTCATAAACAACCTCCTTCCATACCTAGAATTTCTATGCTTCTATTATACATAGTTCTTCAAGGTATAACAAGGCATTATCTATCAATACTTCATGCTTTGTGATCAAGAGGATTCGATGCCAAAATAAAAGCTGTGTTCCTGATGATTCAAGCACACAGCTTACCATTAGATTCAGCCACTTCCCCTCATTTCAATCCAGATAAAAAACAGATGTGCCGCAGCTTTGGGGGAAAATCTGTTTTTTCGCGCCAGCGCTTCCTGAATCCGTATTATCATCATTTCGGTATTGCATTTCTGATCCCGCGGCAGATTTTCAACACATTCATTGATATCCCCCAGACAAACGCCCTTGCCCTCAGCTTGCCTGTCGTCTTCCCTCTGATTTACCGCAAAGACTTCGCCTCAGATAAAATCGAAAGGAAAAGCAGATGTTGTTTCATTCATGGTTTCAACTTCTTTTGTTTACCAAGTGTCAGAAGTCCCGCAAGCTCCATTCCATAGGCGATGAAGCTGACGAGCATTCCCCATTTTCCATATTGAATCACCATCAAAAGGAACAATCCCAGACCAAACTCCGCCAGCCGCTTCACCGAATCATCTGCGAATAACCGCCGGAACAGCTGGGCCAGAATCAGGAAAACCACCACCAGTTCAATTAATGCCAGAATTAGCTCCAGCGGACCAAGAGAAGCATAAGCGGCGCTCAATATCGCGGCCGATGCCGCAGGAAGCTGGGCAGTCTGACCGCTGACCTCCAGTAAACCATACTGAATCAGCGGAGAATAGCTGGCCATCGTCACGACAAACGTATTGATCAGCGCATAGCCGCCATAAATCAGACTGATTCTGCCGAGCGAAGCCGGACGAAAACGGCGAAAAAACAACGCGGCGGTCAGCGTCCAGGTCAAGACCGCCGTGATCAAATAAAAGACCGTGGAGGTGGGCGTATCCAGATTCAGCGACCAGGCATTTTTAAACACATTCAAGAACAGATTGGCGGTTAAATAAAATGCGGCTCCCAACAAGACGCCGGGGATTTTCGGTTTCTCTTTCGCCGTGAGAATCAACGTGAGCGGCAGCGCCAGCCCCGCGACACCCAGGATCGACAACAAAATCAATTTGAGCATGATTCAGTCCTCCTTCCTCTTTGAAACCGATGGATCAGCGGGCCCGTCGTGACAATGGAAATCACCGTACCGACGCCCGCGATGCCGCCGGCCAGACAGCCCAGCACCGTCAGTGCCAGATCCGCGCCCCAGCGCAGAATCGAATACGATATGCCCAAGCGGGCCTGTGCTGCATGAAGCAGGCTGTCCAGTCCATTCATGCCCAGCTGACAGCGGATCAACATCGCGAGGCTGAACGCATATACCATTTGCCCGAGGAGGAAGACAAGCAGGCGTCCGGGCAGAGTAAACCCGGCGATCAGACTGCCGGTCAGGGCCACTGTGCCGTCAATCGCGAAGCCGGTGACCAGCGCTGAAATCACAGTACCGGCCCCGAAGTAGTTCCGCGCGGTCAGAAACGCCGCCGCAATCAAAACCAGATTATACAGCCGCGACGCCTGACCATAGCTGATATGCAGCTGGCAATGCAGCCCATCCTGGAAAACCGTGACCGTGTCCGAACCGATATTCGCGTTTAAGATCAAGCCGACACCCGCGCCGATGCCCACTCCGGCCAGCGCTGCCAGAACCGCTGTCTTCCACGACAGGCTAGAGATCCGCTCCATTCGTTTCAATCACCCGCTTATACCAGTCAAAGCTCTTTTTCTTAAACCGTTTCCGGCTGCCTGTGCCGTCGTCGTTCAGATCGACATACACAAACCCATAACGTTTGGACATTTCATTGGTCGTGCAGCTGACAATATCAATCGGTCCCCATGCGCAGTAAGCGAACACCTCGACGCCATCGCGGATCGCTTCCTTGATTGCCTTAAGATGCTCACGCAGATAATCAATCCGGTAATCATCCTCAACCGTTCCTGCTTTCAGCTCATCCAGCGCTCCCAGTCCATTCTCCGCGATCATCAGCGGCAGCTGGTAGCGGTCATAGTACACGTTGAGCGAATTGCGCAGTCCCAGCGGATCGACGCACCAGCCCCAAATCGAAGCCGGAAGCAGCGGATTACGGGAGATATCATTCAGATCGGCCGTGTTGTGAACCGCTGAATTCATTCGCGAGTAATAATAGCTGAATGCCATATAATCGGCAGTATAGTTGTGAATCAGATCCAGTTCCTCCTGCGTCATCACAATGTTCAGCTGATGATCCTCAAAATACCGCAGCGCATAGCCCGGATACTGTCCGCGGATCCGCACGTCGCCATAGAAAAACTGACTCATCTGATTTTTCTGCAGGGTGCTGAACACATCCTCCGGCGACGCGGTTTCCGGGTAGCAATTATGATCGGAAATCATCATACCGAGCTTGAATTCCGGATCGATCTCCCGTCCCAGCCTGGTCGCCAGCGAACAGGCCACAAACTGATTGTGAATCGCCTGATATTTCGCTTCTTCCAGATTGTCGACCTGATCGCACAGAATACCCAGAGAATTAAACGATTCGACATAAATCAGGTTGATCTGATTGATCAGAATCCAATATTTCACCTTTCCCCGATAGCGCTCAAAACAAGTCCGGGCAAAGCGGGCGTAAAAGTCGATCAGGCGTTTATCGCGCCACCCGCCGTATTCCGTCACCAGCTTTAACGGCAGTTCGTAATGAAACAGCGTAATGATCGGCTCCATGCCATTGGCTACAATCGTGTCGATCAGGTCGTCGTAGAATTGCAGACCTTCTTCGTTGGGCTGCTCGTCGTCGCCGTTGGGATAGATCCGCGCCCAGTTGATCGAGGTGCGGAAGGCTTTCAGTCCCAGCTGCTTCATCAGCGCCAGATCGTCCTTGTAGGTGTGATAAAAATCAATGCCGCTGCGCTTGGGGAACTGCCAGTCCTCCCTGATCGCTAATAATTCATTTAACCGGGTGCTGGTCATTTCTGAATCCGCATCGCGCTTGCCGCCGCGGACTAAATGGGGATTGTGCCAGTCCACGTCGGGTACGGACAGCCCTTTGCCGCCTTCCTGCCATGCCCCCTCTGCCTGATTGGCCGCAATCGCGCCGCCCCATAAAAAATCGTCTGGAAATCCGTGTTTCATCGCTTCCTCCTTCTTCAAGTTTTTGACTTCTGCGTTTTTACTCTATATTCTGCTTTCGCGATTCACTATATTGTTTTACTTCCGTTTTTAATTTTGCGTTTTACTTTCACCTTTTGTTTTGTGTATTTCTACCCGCTTTCGTGGCGACCCTTCCGCCGCTTGCTTGTTCAGTCTGAAATAGTCTGACCTGAAATAGTCTGATTGGAAAAGAAGCTGCCTGAGATGCAGGCAGCTGTCTGTCGTTTATGCGTGCCGCAGGAAATACAGTTCGCTGAGCTCTTTGATCAGATCAATCGTCGCCATCGTTGTCATCAAATGATCCTGAGCATGCACGACGATAATCGAAAACTCGGCGTGCATCTGTCCGGCAGCCTCCTCCTGAAGCATCGCGTACTGCGCTTTATGAGCCTCGTTAATTTTGTTTTCCGCTTCTTCCATCTTCGCTTCATAGCCGGCATGATCATTCTGTTTCGCCGCTTCCAGCGCTTCGTAAGCAGAGCTTTTTGCGTCCCCGGCATACGAGATAATTTCAAAAGCTGTCATTTTGATATCGGTCATGTTTCTGCCTCGTTTCTTTTGTCTTATGCGGATGCGTTGGCGGACGCTTCCAACTCAGCGGCTTCCCCGCTTTCCTGCTCGATGCAGCGTTTTTCATAGATCTTGAAGAACGGATAATAGATCACCCAGTCGATGGCGAACATCACGACGACTAACAGGCAGGAGCGCCAGTCCAGCGTCGAGATGAACGCGCCCAGCACGGTCGGCGTTGTCGAGGTCAAAAACAGGAACGAATGATTGACCAGCCCCAGCGAGGTACACAGCCAGCCTAACAGAATATTGGCCGATGGCGCTAACATGAACGGAATGACCAGAATCGGATTCAGGAAGATCGGCAGGCCGAAGATCACCGGCTCGTTGATATTGAACAGCGACGGGACGATCGCCACCTTGCCGACGGCGCTGAGCTGTTTCGACTTACTCTTGACGCACATTGCGCACAAGGCCAGCGTGGAGCCCGCTCCGCCGATGCAGGAATAATACGCCCAGAACGACTGGGTATAGACGTGCGGCAGAGCGTTCAGCGCGGTACCGGCCGCGAAGGCTTCGGCATTGGCAGTCAGCGTGACCAGCTGGAGCGGATCCAGAAGCGGCCCGACGACCGTCGTCGGATGAATGCCGAACGAGAACAACAGGTTTTCAAACGCGGTCAGCACGGTGACGGCGACCGGATTTTCCACCGCCACGGTAATTAACGTGAAGATGTACTGCCACAGCTCCGGCAGCAGCTTGCCGAAAGCCAGCTGGGAAATCACGCTCAGCGCATAGAAGAGTATCAACGCGTAGACATATGGGAAAATCGTACTGAACGTATTCTCAATGACCTGCGGGACGCTGGGCGGCATGTGAATCGTCCAGCCCTTCTCAATCGAAATCCGCATGATTTCCACCGATCCCAGAGCGACCAGACAGGCGACCAGAATGCCGACGGAGCCTAAATAGGCAATCGACATCGCGCCGGAAATAACCGGTGAGGCGATCAACAGATATATCGAGGTTGCGCACACCGCGAAATTGACGGCGTTCTTTTTATAATGCTCGGCCAGCGAATACGCTACGGTGAAACAGATAAAAATCGAGATGATGCCCAGCGTCGCTCCATACGGCGCGTAACAGATGTCCTTGAAGTTCGTCGACATCTGGAACCAGGCGTTCATAAAGGCATCAAAGAAACCAACGCCGGTCGCGTAGCCTTCCTGCCACGGGCACTTATAGATTAAGAAAGCAATGCCGCCGACAAACGTAAACGGCAGCGCGCTGACAACGCCGTCGCGCAGCGCCAGAAAGTGCGGTTCGGTTCCGAAGAAGGTCGCCATCGGCATACATAATTCTTCAAACCGGTCGAGGAATTTCTTTTTTTCGTGCTGTTGTTTCGCCATGGAATAAAGTCCCCCTTTTCCCTTTTATTTTTGTTTTGCCTGTTCGCAGCGGCGAATCTGATCCAGAATCGCCTTGCCGTTGCAGCGGCCGAAGTCTGCCGGTTCAATATTCATGACCGTTAAACCCTCATACGGCTCGGCCAGACTCTGCACCGTTTTAATTTGATAGCGGATCTGCGGCGCCAGCAGGACATAGTCATATTTCCCCATGACCTTCTTCGCCTCCGACAACGACTTTGCTTCGATTGTCCACGGTTCGTCGCTTGTCAGGTTTTCTTTCATTTTCTGCAAGACGACGCTGGTGCTGGAACCGCAGGCGCAGACCAGTAAAATGTTCATTGCGTTACCCTCCTCTTGGCTTCTGATTTATTTATACCACCGGAAAGAAAACGGTGTAGGAAAGGAGTTCCCTATCGAAAAGGTAAACTTTATTTGAAGAATTTACCTTTGTGTTAAAGAAGATAAAGGCAATTTCAAATTTTATAATTGTTTATAATGAAAAAGAAAAGAGGGGCGTTTTATGTACGAAAAAGACCGGCTGATTCTGCTTCAGAAGCTGATGGCTTCCTCGGAACCGCTGTCCAGCTCGGCGCTGGCTTTTACGCTGAACGTCAGCGTCAAGACATTGTTGAAATACATCAATCAGCTCAAGGATGAATTGATGGAAAACGGAGCTGATATTTTAATCAAGCGCGGATCAGGATCGGTGTTGATCGTTTACGATCCGGATAAATTCAATCATTATGTCCAGTCTTTAAGCGTGGGGGAAGTCAATGACGTCGGCTCTCCGGAAAACCGCAAAAAATATCTGCTTGCCCGGCTGATCACAGAAAATGAATATCTCAATTTATACGATCTGGCCGATGAAATTTATATTTCTCCTTCCTCGCTGCGCAAGGATCTCAAGGAGCTGAAGCCGACGCTGGAACGCTATCATCTGACGCTGCAGCACAGTCACAGCAACGGCTATCGGATCACCGGCAAGGAAAAGGATATCCGCCGATGTCTGTCCAAGGAAGCGTCGATCAGCGGAATCATCGACTTTCTGCCGCAGGAGACCAGTTACAAATCGAAGCAGCTGAGCCTGATTCAGCACGTCATCGCGGAATCACTGATGAATGCCAACATTTCAATCACCGCCGATTCCTGCAGCGCGCTGTCGCTGCATATTCTGATCGCGATCAACCGCGTGGAAACCAACAATATCATCAATCAGGAAGTCAGCGAAGCCATGCGGCAGTCGCTGGAATACAAAACAGCGATTGATATCAACCGCTCGATTGAGGAAATTTTCCATGTGTCGCTGCCGGAAGCGGAGCTGTGTTATTTTGCCTTCCATATCAACGGGAAAAAGAAAATCAACGCCGATCATGGAAGTCTGGGTGAGGATCTGCCGCAGGACGCCGTTGTTTTTTATAATTTATTTCTGCGCAATATCTTGAAGCTGTCCAAAATCGATTTGTTTGAGGATAAGGATCTGCGGGCGAATCTCTTAACGCACATCGTGCCGTTTCTGCACCGGCTGGAAAATAACATGCAGGTCACGCAGTCGAATCTGTCGTCGATCCGCGACGAGTTTCCGTTCGCCAACGAGCTGGCGGTCTGCGGCCTGTCGTTTATTCCCAGAAAATATGGCATCGCCGTGTCCGAGGAAGAAATCATGTACTTCACGCTGCACATCGCGCTGGCTCTGGAGCGGGGCCCGGAAGCGCGGGTAAAAGTGAATATCGCCGTGATCTCCAACGATATTTCCAGTTTGTTTAAGCTGATCGCTTACCGGCTAAACAAAACGCTGGCGGATTTTATCAATCTGGTCAAGCTGTTCGATGCGAAATCGCTGGATGCAGAGGAACTGAAAAAGTTCGACGTGATTCTTAATGCCACGGAAATGAATCTGCGTTTCGATAAACCGACGTTAAAAATCCAGCCAAGTCTTTCGGAGAATGATCTGCATATCCTGCGCCTGCTGCTGAACAATCTGAATGAGAAGTTTCATCTGGACAAACTGATCCGTCCCGAGCTGTATCTGGAAATCAGCGCTTCTTCACGGCAGGAAGCCTTGATGAAACAAATTGAACACATTCGAAAAAGTTTGCCGCTGCCTGCGAATTTCTATGATTCCGTCGCCGCCCGGGAGCGCATGGGGACAACCGAATATAATAATAAAATTGCGATTCCGCATCCGTTAAACCCGGAACAGCTGCCGAATTTTATCTCCATCTGCAAGCTGAAAAAACCGGTGACGTGGAATGCGAAACCGGTTCAGATTATTTTCTTGGTCTGTATCAATGAGAATCAGGCATTGACACGGATTTTCTTTGATAAAATCTCCAAAATTATTCAAAATAGTCATCTGGCTTTTGAATTGTTGGAAACGAGAAATTATGATGAATTCATGGCAAAGTTCAGTCAGTTCTAAAGGAGGGATTTGATGTTTACTGCATTTCCCAGCTGTCAGTTTCAGGCTGCCCATCCGCAAACTGCCGCTGAAATAAGGGATTATCTTCAATGTCGCTGGAACGCTGAAACGACGGGCTGCTGCCGGAGTGAGGGATTGAAGTTTCAGTCCGGCGATACCCTGATCACGGTTTGTCTCAGCTGCACAGCGATTCTTAAAGAACGATTTCCTTCTTGTTCAGTCATAACACTTTATGACTTGTTGGAGCAGGATTGTGAGTTTCTCTGGCCTGATGTGCACGGACAGGTCATCACGCTGCAGGACTGCGCCCGGGCAGATGTCCCTCTGCGCCGTCAGGTTCGCAGCTTGCTGGCGAGAATGAATTATACCGTGCATGAAATGGGTGAGACAGCGCCGCCCACCTGCGGCACCCTTTTGATGAATCCGATCAGCGAGCGAAATCTGCAAAGCGCCCCGACTTACTTCAAAGCGCTGCAGGCTCAGGTTAAAATTCTGGATTTTGCCAAGCAGCAAAAGCTTTTGCAAGCTCAGGCTGGTTACTATCCTGACAAACGAGTGGTCGCCTATTGCAACAGCTGTTATCAGGCGCTGGGTTCTTTGGATATCGAGCGTTTCCATCTGTTAGATCTTATTTTTATGAAAGACTGATCTATAAATGAATCCAAACTTTGAACCTTTTTACTGCGATCAGAAAGCGTATATCCCTGTGTCGTCATGATATTCTTCAGCTCATTTTCAATTTATTTGCGAATTTCCATCCTTTGTTTGTCATATACAAAAGCGGAATGATGAGAAATAGAGGCATCTGCGGCTATCCCGGAGGCGATCTCAAAAACATTGCGGCCGGCACGACTGTTTCAAGATTGACCGCAACGGAGTAATTTTTACGAATATCAGTTATCAAACCTCGCTTTTTATCTGTATAAAGCAGCGTGTCGGCAATCCGAATCTATGTATTAAATCAGCTGCACTCTCACGTCAGAAACATCCCATTTTGAGAAGCTGTACATCGTAATTCATAGACTCATCACTTTTTCCAAATTAACATGATCTACCTTAATCCCCATGTATTATCGTGAATATTTAAAATAGTTAGTTAAGCCTGCGATCGAATAACGAATGAAACAATCTTTTTGCCTTTCTTGAATTAATTTCAGCGTTGATCTGCTTTTATTCCAACTCAATAAAATAACACAAAAAAATCCTCTGCTCCCTAGAGGAACAAAGGATTGATAATTCATTGTTCTAAATTAGCGCTGAACACGTCCAGAGCCGTCACCGCCTGCCAGCGCTTCGACTTCCTCGGCGCTGACCAGATTGAAATCGCCGTTGATCGTGTGCTTCAACGCCGAAGCCGCAACCGCGAATTCCAGAGCTTCACCCTGCGTCTTCTTGGTTAACAGGCCGTGAATCAGACCGCCGGAGAACGAATCGCCGCCGCCGACCCGGTCAACAATCGGATTGATCTCATACCGCTTGGACTGATAGAATTCCTCGCCGTCATAAATCAACGCCGACCAGCCGTTATGCGTGGCGGAGAAGCTTTCGCGCAGCGTTGTGCAGACCGTCTTGAAACCGAACTGGACGCGCATCTGCTCAAAGATTGTCTTGTAGCCGTTCAGATCCAGCTTGCCGCTGGAAACATCCGTTCCTTCCGGCTTAAAGCCCAGGCACAGCTCCGCATCTTCTTCATTGCCGATGCAGACATCGACATACTGCATCAGATCCTTCATGACCGCCTGCGCTTCGGCTGGTGTCCACAGCTTTTTACGATAGTTTAAATCGCAGGAAACAGTAACGCCGTGCTTCTTCGCCGCAATGCAGGCCGCTTTGGTCAAAGCCGCGCCGTTGGCGCTGATCGCCGGCGTGATGCCCGACCAGTGGAACCAATCGGCCCCCTCCATGATCGTATCGAAATCGAAATCATCGACCGAAGCCTCGGCAATCGAGGAACCCGCACGATCATAAATAACCTTGGAAGCCCGCATTGAAGCTCCGGTTTCCAGATAATAGATGCCTACCCGATTACCGCCGCGGGCGATGTAGTCGGTATGCACGCCATACCGGCGCAGTGCGTTGACCGCCGACTGACCGATTTCATGCTTCGGCAGCTTGGTGACATAATACGCGTCATGACCATAATTAGCCAAAGAAACCGCGACGTTCGCTTCGCCGCCGCCGTAAACGACGTCAAAGGAATCAGATTGAACAAAACGAGTATTGCCCGGCGTGGACAAACGAAGCATGATTTCGCCTAATGTAATGATTTTCATAATTGAGATTTACCCCTTTCCTTATGCCGCATTTTTCAGATGAATCGCAAAGCCGCCGATTTCACCTTCAAAGTAAGCAAATTTCAGATGCCCCCTGGCATCGAACTGTTTCGTTTCTTCAACGAATTTATAACCCCGTGCTTCAAAGTAACGGACAGCGCGATCCACAGAATTCACGGTATAACAGATATGCCCATGCGTTCCGCGGCCGTTTTCATTCATCACTTCCACGGTCTCGCCCGCAAAGAAGCTCTTGGATGTGGCGCGGACATCGCACTGAAGCAGACCTGCCATTTCGTTCGCAATCCCTTCAGAGGTTGACGGCGTAGCGTTGATGCCGACATGATCCAGCTTCAGACCCAGCATCGTCTTAACTGCGTTCTGCGTCAGTTCCTTAATCTTATCGAATTCACCGTTGGCAATCAGCTTGGAATCGATCATCCAGGTGCCGCCGCAGGCCACGATCCGGTCGTAAGCCAGGTATTCGCAGATATTATTTTCCTTAATTCCGCCGGTCGGCATGAAGTTGACGTTCACATACGGAGCCGCCAGCGCCTTAATCATTTTCAGGCCGCCTAACGGCTCAGCCGGGAAGAATTTCACCGTGGTTAAGCCAAATGACAACGCTGCTTCAATATCGCTGGCATTCGCGCAGCCTGGCAGAATCATGATGTTTTTAGACTGGCAGTAACGGACGATCTCCGGATTCAGTCCCGGCGAAACGATGAACTTCGCTCCCGCTTCGATCGCATCGTCGACCTGCTTGGTCGTCAGAACGGTGCCTGCACCCAGGATCATTTCCGGGAACTTTTCATTGATGATCTGCATCGCCTGCCTGGCATGTTCAGTACGGAACGTCACCTCGGCGACAGGCAGACCACCCTCGCACAACGCCCTGGCCAGCGGTTCAGCATCCTCGATCCGGTCGATTTTGATGACCGGCACAATGCCGATCCGGCTGATTTTTTCTAAAATTGCATCCATGATTTCCACTCCTTTTTTTTATGAGTTGATACACTTCTAGTATACATGCTTTCCCCGGTTTGTAAAGAGATGTTCTAAATTTTTTTTAGATATTTAGTAATATGCTAAAAATATTTTAGGTTTCATCCGGACTATCTTGACATTTATCCACTCCTCTGAAACAATATTCATTAGAGAAAAAGGAGGAATTCGCAGGTGAATTCGATCGAAGAACAACGTCTGCTTTTTTCCCAGATTCTGGATCTGCTGGAACATCATTTCGGACCGCAATGCGAAATCGTGCTGCATGACAACACGAAGGATTATGCGCATACGATCATTGATATCCGCAACGGCCAGATCAGCGGAAGAAAGATTGGCGACGGCGGCGGCGCCTGGGGACTGGAGGTTCTCTCCAGCGAACAAACCGACACTCACCGCTATAATAAAGTCATGGTGACCGACGATGGCCGGATCATCCGCAACAGCTCAATTTTCTTTCAGGACAGCGAAGGGAAGAATATCGGTTCACTGTGTCTGAATACCGACATCACGCCGCTGGTGGAAGCTCGAAAAAATCTGGACGCATTTACCCTGCTTCCGCAGGAAGAAAAAAAGATCGGCGAGGAACCGTTTACCAACGACGTCAATCAGATTCTGGAGCTGCTTCTGCAGGAATGCCGCAAGCGCATGGACAAGCCTGCCAGGGAAATGAATAAGGAAGAAAAGATGGAAATCGTTCGATTCCTTGATCACAAGGGCGCTTTCCTGATCACAAAGAGCGGTGATAAGATCTGCGCCTTCCTCGATATTTCCAAGTTTACACTTTACAGCTATCTGGATACCATCCGCAAGGAAGATAAGGAATGAATCCCACGCTGCGCAGTGCCGGATTGACCGGCCTGAAGTGCCTTAACGAAGCGGGTTATGAAGCCTGGTGGGTGGGTGGCTGCGTTCGCGACGCATTGTTGGAACGGCCGGTGCAGGATATCGACGTAACGACCTCCGCTTTGCCTGAACAGACGATCGCCTGCTTCCGCAATGCGGGATACCTGGTGATTCCGACGGGATTGAAGCACGGCACAGTGACGGTCATGATTCACGATTTTCCGATCGAAGTCACGACTTACCGATCTGATGCCGGCTGCCACGATCACCGGCATCCCGAATCCGTTCACTTTTCACGATCTTTACAGGAAGACTGCGCGCGGCGGGATTTTACGATCAACGCGCTGTGCTGGCATCCGGATCTCGGACTGCGGGATTATTTCGATGGCCAGCAAGACCTGAAAAACAAAATCATTGCCTGCATTGGCGATCCGGTGCAGCGGTTTGACGAAGATGCGCTGCGGATTCTCAGGGCGCTGCGGTTCGCTTCCACCCTGGGATTTACAATCCATCCTGACACACGTTCCGCGCTCTTTCATCAGAAAGAACTGCTGCGGGTGTTGTCTGCCGAGCGCATTGCCCGGGAAATGGAAAAGATGGTCGTCGGACTTCGCTGGCCGGAAATCTTCGCCGGCAATCATGAAATTCTCACGGTTCTGTTTCCTCAGCTTCCCGCCCTGCAATCACCGCAGGCGATTCAAAAAGCGTTCGACGCATTCCGATTCTGTCCGCCGGTGACGCTGCCCCGGCTGGCCTGTTTCTTTCTGGAATTGCCGCAAGCGCCGTTGACCTATTGCATTGATCAGGCTCAGCATTGGGCTGGGCAGCTGAGGTTTTCCAATCGAAACAAAAAAAATCTGATCCAACTTGTCCAATATCAAAATCGCCCGCTTCCTCAGGATCGCATTGGTTTGCGGCTTCTGATCAGCGAACTTCCGGATTTGGTCGTGGAATGGATCCAGCTTCAACAGGGCTTAAACCGGCTTACACCGCAACAAGCCGCTCGCCTGATCGCCGCCAGTGAAGAAATTCGCGGCCAGGACTGCCTGACCCTCAAACAACTGGCGGTCAACGGCGCTGACTTGATCGCCGCCGGCTGTCCCCGCCCCCAGATCTCCGCACTTTTAACGCAAACGCTGAAAGCGGTGATGGAAGATCAGATTCCGAATCAAAAAGAAGCACTTCTGAGCTTTGTCCATCAACAACGAAAGCCGGAACACCCCGAGTAAACACTCTGGGCTCCGGCTTTTTTTGTCTTCTTCATGATTTTTGAAAACCGACTTTTTTTCTGACTCCCGTTAATTCCAGTTGGTCGTGAAATATCCGTTTTCCTGAATGAACTCCAGCGTGCGCCACATTTCCACCGCGCGGGTTAATCCTTGTTCGTAATCCGGCAGCGGCCAGCGGAAGAACTCAAAGGTCGCAGTGCCTGGATAATTGATCGCATTGAGCGCTTCAATAACTTCAATCCAGTTCACCGTACCAAAACCGATCGGCAGATGCTGATCCTTTTTCCCGTTGTTGTCATGCAGATGCACTTCGTACAGCTTCTTTCCCATGCGCTGGATCGTGGCCGGGATATCCACGCCGTCCACATTCGCGTGGCCGACGTCCAGACAGAAACCGACATTCTCCAGATTCACTTCTTCTACCAGCGCAATCAATTCGTCGATCTGACTGTAAAAACGCCCGCCATAGATATTCTCGATTGCCAGCCGGATTCCTTTTTCAGCAGCCCGCTGACCAAACCAGCGCAGGTTTTCCACAACCCGCCGGTGCGTTTCTTCTGCACCCCATTTTTCTAACGAAGCTTGATGAACGATTTTATTTTTCTTAAATCCCCCGTCTGAAAAAGTCCCCGGATGCACAACGAACACCCCCGGTTCCAATACACTGTAAATATCCAGACTTTTCTGCATATAATGACGGACCCGTTTCTGTTCAGGATCGTCCTCGTCCAACACGGAACCGACGAAATGATAAGACGACAGCTTCATCCCTTTTTGGACAGCCAGCGCATGAATCTGATCGGCAAATTCCTGATCTTCGGCATCCTTTTCCGGATACACCTCCTGATCCCAATAGGTATTGAACGTATGAATGCCTAATTTCAACGCCATTTCCATGAGCGTGTCCGCCTTGTTGAGATCCAGCTTGCCCTCGGCGTTGACAAAATCAAAGTGCAGTGAACATTCCCGCATGTTTCCCTCCTGTTTCCGCTCTCTGTAAGCAGAACCTTTCTGTTTTTATTATACGGCCAATCCCGTCAGGAAACAAGCAAACACCCCCGATGTCTGACAAGCCGCATCTTCGTTATTTTCCTTTTTTGATCCTGATCTTCATTCTTACCAACACTAAAAAAAGAAGTCTTCCAGAAGAGGAAAACTTCCAATGAGCTTCGATTCGCAGCGTTTATTTTTTTTCGTTTTGAAATTGAAACCGGTTGAGCAGCTGCTGGAAAAGCAAAACTTCAGCGTCTGAGAAACTGTCCATACATTGCATACAATATTTTCTGAATTCCGACTGAATAAGATCCGAAGCGGTTTTCCCTCTCTCCGTCAGGAAGATGTTCATTACTCGGCGGTCTTTATCGTTGCCGATTCGCATCACCAGATCCTCACTCTCCATTTCTGAAATGATTTCTGAAATTGTAGAGCGCTTACTGGCGGAAATGACCGCAATTTCCTGCTGATTAATTCCATTGTGGTCAGACAACAGATGCAGGATTTTTAGATGGGATAACTTGAGATTCAAAACTTTAAGCGTATCGGATTTTACTTCATAAAACTGTTTGATTAAATCTGAAAACATAATAAACGCTTTGGTGTCCAAATTCACAACGTCCCGAATTTGATTCATGAACTCACTCCTTTCTTTTTTCTTATTATAAATCAAAAGTCCAGTTAAACGTTACAATTTTACCGAATTCAATGTGAATTAAACGTTTTACTTCACATTTCACGCTGATTAAAAAGAAAAGAACGAAGCGTTTCGTTCTTTTATCCGTCATTGTGAGTGAGTTCAATTACGGGAATTTCAACCGGATTGAAGATTCGCGGCAGATACCATCGCCGGCATAATCCCCGGGAAACGATTAAATCCGAGTTCTGTTCCTGATACAAACCGCCTGCCCGCTTCGGGAACCAGCCTTGCCGGGGCGCAAACAAACCGTTGATCAAACCGGGAATTCGAACCTGTCCGCCATGGGCATGGCCGGACACGATCAGATCAAACCCGAACTGCGCGTAGATCGGCGAACGTTCCGGCCGGTGCGCTAAGAGTATCGTATATTCCGGGCAGGTCTGCACCGAACCCAGCGCCTTCATCAGTTCAATTTCCTCTTGTGAATCCCGATCAATATACGCATATTTGCGGGGATCGTCAATTCCGCACAACGTGAATCGTGTTCCGCGGATCGTGATGGTTTCTTTCCTGCTGTCCAAAACGGTAATTCCCGCCTGACGCACCCGTGCTTTGACCTCCGGGAGCGTGATCAGAGTATCAATATTTTCATGGTTGCCTGTGCAATAATAACACGGCGCTATCGCCGCAGCCTGATCAAGAAATAATTCCGCGCCCCGCAGCGGTTTGATATCGTCGATGATATCTCCCGGCATGAGAATGAGATCGCACCGGGATTGCCGCAGCTTGTCCAGCAGCCGCTTTTGATTCGGTCCGTAGACCGTGCTGTGCAGATCGGAGACGACCGCCAGTCTGACCGGCGTTTTGATCTTCGGACTGGACAGTGTATAGGATCGTAATTGAATTGGAAAACTGATGAGCCAGCCAATCAACAGATAGGCGGCGATCAGGCCGAAAAAGAGAAGGGCCAGCTTCATCGCCAGCCTCCCTCAGTAACCCTGATGGTATAGTAAACCGGTTGTTTCATTGTGATTCTCCTTTTATGTTGGATTCGCGTTGGCCTTAAAAACACGGCGGCGATTTGCTTTTTAATAATCGCCCATCGCGATCATTCCGTCAATCACCTTCTGAACACCGGCGATGTTGGCGGCCGTCACATAATCCTTCGGATCCAGCGCATACTGCCGGATTGCTTCCTGGCATTGCTTGTGAATAGAGATCATAATCCCGCGCAGCTTGTCGTCGACTTCTTCAAACGACCAGGCCAGACGCATACTGTTCTGGCTCATTTCCAACGCGGAAGTCGCAACGCCGCCGGCGTTGGACGCCTTACCCGGGGAGAACAGGATTCCCTGCTGACGATACAAAGCGATCGCTTCGTTATCGTTCGGCATGTTCGCGCCCTCGGCAACGAGTTGGCAGCCCGCTTCGATTAAGCGCCGGGCACGTTCCTTGTTGATCTCGTTCTGCGTCGCGCACGGGAAAGCCAGATCAACCTTCAGGTTGGCATCATAGACCGAACCTTCATGATATTTGCCATGGCCTGCCATTTCCGGATATGCTGAAAGCGAGGTGCGCAGCTGTTCCTTGATTTTCTTCACCGTATTCAGATCCAGCTGTTCATCGACGATATAGCCTTTGGAATCGCTCATCGCGATGACCTGAATTCCGTTCTGCTGCGCTTTTTCCGCGGCATAGATCGCGACGTTGCCGCTGCCGCTGACAATCGCTTTCTTCCCCTGCGGATCCATCTGCGCCGCTTTCATCATTTCCAAGACGAAGTAGATCAACCCGTAGCCGGTCGCTTCTTTACGTGCCAGACTGCCGCCATAGCCTACGCCCTTGCCAGTTAACACACCGCGCTCGCTGACGCCCTTCAGACGCCGGTACTGACCGTATAAATAACCGATTTCCCGTGCGCCAACGCCCATATCGCCGGCCGGCACATCGACGTCCGGACCGATATGCTTGGACAATTCAATCATAAAGCTCTGGCAGAAGCGCATCACTTCTGCATCGCTCTTGCCTTTCGGATCGAAATCACTGCCACCCTTGCCGCCGCCGATCGGCAGCGTGGTCAGGGCATTCTTGAAGATCTGTTCAAACGCCAGGAATTTCATCATCCCCAGCGTCACCGCCGGATGAAACCGCAGACCGCCTTTATAGGGACCCAAGACGCTGTTATATTGAACCCGGTAACCACGGTTGACATGCATCTGTCCCTGATCGTCCATCCACGGTACTTTAAACTGGATAATCCGCTCCGGTTCTGTCAAGCGTTCCAGAATTGCCATTTTCTCATATTCCGGATGATGATCAAAAATCAGGCTGACCGACGCCAGCACTTCTTCCACCGCCTGCAGAAACTCGGGCTGCGAGGCGTCTTTTTGTTTCAGCTGATGTAAAACTTGTTCACAATATGAATTCATTGTTATCCCACCTTTTTTATTATGATATGCTACTCGGACTGAAAATTCAATGAATAAAAGAGGGACATTCCTTTCGGATATTCCCTCTCTCGTTCATTTTAGACCGCCGGTTCAGCGTGATTGCCGAGCATTTCTTCCGGAAGCTTGACATCTTCTTCCAGATCGACGGAACGTTCTTCCCGTTCCTCGCGCAGCTCCGCTGCCCGTTCTTCGATCATGCGCGTCGTTTCGCGCTCGAATTTTGAGCCGGTTCCCGCTGGGATCAGCTTGCCGATGATAACGTTTTCCTTCAGACCGATCAGATGGTCGACCTTGCCCTTGATCGCCGCTTCGGTCAGGACCTTGGTGGTTTCCTGGAAGGATGCCGCGGACAGGAAGGAATCGGTTTCGACAGACGCTTTTGAAATACCCAGCAGCGTCGGACCAAAGACCGCCGGATGCTTGCCCGCTAACAGACAAGCAGATCGGAAGAGC
>NZ_CFQZWI010000064.1:0-17578 GCF_986127675.1 Holdemania sp.
TTCCGATCTAACATTCAGTTGTTCGCTTCCAAAAAGGGTGTCGGTTCTACAAAGAACGGCCGTGATTCTCATTCCAAAAGACTGGGAGCCAAGAAGGCGGACGGACAGTTTGCGACAGCCGGTTCAATCTTATACCGTCAGCGCGGCACAAAGATTCATCCGGGTGTGAATGTCGGACGCGGCGGCGATGATACCTTATTCGCAAAAGTCGACGGAACTGTAAAATTCGAGCGTGTAGGCAAGGACAAGAAGAGAGTTTCTGTCTATCCAGCAGCGTAAGTTAACAAAATCCCCGGTTGGGGATTTTTGTTTGAAGAAGTACGATCGAGGTTATTCTAAGAGGAAAGGAGGCGTTTTCCATGTTTATTGATCGTGTTAAAATGAAACTCAAGGCCGGCAACGGCGGCAACGGATTGGTTGCGTTCCGGCGTGAAAAATATGTACCCCTGGGAGGACCGGCAGGAGGGGATGGCGGCGACGGCGGCGATATTATTTTTGAAGCTGACAGCAACAAGTCAACCTTACTGGATCTGCGCTATTCCAAGCAGCTGACCGCGGGCAACGGCGGTGTCGGCAAGCCGAAGAAAATGCACGGCGCGGATGGCGACGATGTCTTGGTCAAGGTTCCGCTGGGTACGCTGGTTAAGGATTTGGCGACCGGCGGACTGATCGCCGATTTAACAAAACCTGGCCAGCGCGCAGTCATCGCCAAAGGCGGCAAGGGTGGCCGCGGCAACTGGCACTTTGCTACCGCCCGCAACTCTGCGCCGGAATATTGTGAGCAGGGCGAAGACGGCGAAGCCAAGGAAATTCAGGTTGAGCTGAAACTGTTGGCGGACGTCGGACTGGTCGGCTTTCCCTCGGTAGGCAAGTCAACGTTATTATCCGTTGTCTCCAAGGCTCGCCCGGAAATCGCGGATTACCCGTTCACGACGATCACGCCGAATCTGGGCATGGTTCAGGTCCCGGACGGCCGTTCGTTTGTCATGGCGGATTTACCGGGTCTGATCGAAGGCGCCAGCGAAGGCAAGGGACTGGGACATCAGTTTCTGCGTCACATCGAGCGCTGCCGGGTCATCGTGCACGTCGTGGACATGGGCGCCAACGACGGCCGCGACCCGATTGAGGATTACAGAATCATCAATAAGGAGCTGGAACAATACGAACTGCGCTTAATGGAACGGCCGCAGGTCGTGCTGGCAAACAAGATGGATCTGGAGGGCGCGGAAGAGAATCTGAAGCGTTTTAAGGAAACTTATCCGGACATTCCGGTATATCCGGTGATCACGCTGATCGCGGAAGGGCTGGACGAGGTTCTTTACAAAGTCGCGGATCTGTTGGAAACGACGCCGGAATTCCCGATGACAGGTGAAACTGAAGTTGAGGAAGGCGTATTGTATAAGTTTGTACCGAAGGCGCCGGATTTCACCGTTACCAATCTGGGCAATCACCAGTGGCGGCTGGAAGGTCCGAAGGTCGAGAAACTGTTCAAGATGACTGATTTTGAGATTGAGTCGCAGGTGTATCGGTTCGGTCAGTCGCTGCGCAAGCTGGGTGTCGATGAGGTGCTGCGGCAGAAGGGCGCGGAGGACGGCGACCTCGTCTTCATCAACGATTTCCAATTTGAATTTGTCGAATAAGCAATCAGAGGCCGTTTGCGCCTCTTTTTCGTTGGCCATGGAGCGGACCAGAGGGAAATGGGATTTCTGGCTTGAAAAAAGACTTAAATAAACGATCAGTTTTTGAGCGTGAAGGAGATTGAAATGATGATGACGACCATGCGGTTAGCTCAGCGGCAGGATTTACCGGATTTACTTCAGCTTTATACTTATTTAGGCGATAACCCTATCCCGGCTTTGGATGCCAAACTCATGCGGCTGTGGCAAACGCTGCTGAACGATCCGCAGACAGCGATAATCGTGGCTGAGAGTCAAGGCCATGTAGTCTCAACCTGCACACTGACGATCATCCGCAATCTGACGCATGATCAGCGGCCCTACGGGATCATCGAAAACGTGGTGACTGATCCGCGGTATCGGCGTCAGGGCTTAGGCCGGAGGGTCTTGGAGGAAGCGGTGCGGATCGCCTGCGAGAATCATTGTTACAAAGTGCTGCTGACAACGGGCTCCAAGCGGGAAAGTACGCTGCGTTTTTATCGTGAAGCGGGATTTAATGATCAGGATAAAACTGCCTTTGTGCGCTGGCTGTAAACGGATCCTGCCTCTAAGCCGGACGCGAAGTTTTTTATTTCCTCGTTTTTTACTTCTTCATTGGTATTTTCTTTCAAGGTGTCAAACGGAGGAGCGGAAACGCCGGGAAACAGACAAGTGTTGGTTAAGCCTGAGGCAAGCCTTCGTCAGTTTCCTGATTGGCTGTTTCGTTTACGCTTGTTTTATGGTAAAATAAACGGCAGGTGATAACATGATAGCAATGATTAAAGGAACGGTTTTTGCCGTGGGTTTGGATTGGATCATAATCGAAAACCAGGGTATCGGATATAAAGTGTTCTTTTCCCGTCCGGAAGCGGTCCGGCTGAATCAGGAAGTGCGGGTCTTTACCTACCAGCACGTGCGCGAAGATGAGTTCAGTCTGTTCGGCTTTTTGTCGATGGAGGAACAGGATCTGTTCGTCAAGCTGATTTCCGTTAAGGGTCTGGGCCCGAAGACGGCGATGAATATGCTGGCGGCGGCGACGTATCAGCAGATGGTGCAGATGATTGAGCAGGGCGATGTGGCGGCGTTAAAAAAGATGCCGGGCATCGGTGCGAAAACCGCATCGCAGATCATTTTGGATCTGAAGGGCAAGCTGGTTCGCGAAGAAACCGCTGAAGGCAAGTCCAGTCAGGCGATCGAAGACGCGCTGGAAGCGCTCAAAGCATTGGGCTACAAGCAAAGCGAATTGAGCGGGTTATCGAAAATGATGCGCGAGCATCCGGATAAGACGACGGACGAATATGTGAAATTAGGTCTGCAGCATCTGCTGCAGCGGAAAAGAGGGGGATAAGGGATGGACGAGGAACGGCTGCTTTCCGCGCTGCCGGAAGCGGGGGATGACGAATCATCGCTGCGGCCGCAGCGGCTGACGGATTATATCGGTCAGACCCAGCTGAAAGAAAACCTGAAGGTTTTTATCCAGGCGGCGCTGCAGCGCAATGAAACGCTCGATCACGTCCTGCTGTACGGGCCTCCGGGATTGGGCAAGACGACGCTGGCCTACATTCTGGCTAATGAAATGGGCGGCAAGGTGCGCACAGCCAGCGGTCCGAGCATTGAACGCAGCGGCGATCTGGCGGCGATCTTGTCGACGCTGGAGCCGGGCGACGTGCTGTTCATCGACGAAATCCACCGGCTGCCGAAGATGGTTGAGGAAGTGCTGTATCCGGCAATGGAGGATTTCTGCATTGATATCGTTGTCGGCAAGGATTCCGGCGTGCGCTCGATCCGCCTGGATCTGCCGCCGTTTACGCTGGTCGGCGCGACGACGCGGGCGGGCGATCTGACAGCGCCGCTGCGCGATCGCTTCGGCATCGTCAATAAGCTGGAATATTATGACGAGGATCAGCTTTCACAGATCGTTTCGCGGACGTCGCGGGTGCTCAATGTGGCTGCGGACCCGGAAGCGGTCAGGGAGATTGCCAAGCGCTCCCGCGGTACGCCGCGGATTGCGAACCGTCTGCTGCGCCGCGTGCGGGATTTCGCGCAGGTGCTTAACGGCGGCGTGATCAGTCTGGACGTCGCGCAGACAGCGCTGGATCGGCTGCGGGTCGATTCACTCGGCCTGGACGACGTCGATATCCGCTATCTGCGGGGGATTATCGAACGCTTCCGCGGCGGTCCGGTCGGTTTGGAAGCGCTGGCTTCCAGTATCTCTGAGGAACCGATGACGCTGGAAGATGTGTATGAGCCGTATCTGATTCAAATCGGCTTTATCAACCGGACGCCGCGCGGCCGGGTCGCGACGCCGAAGGCTTACGAGCATCTGAAGATTGCTTATCACGATCAGCTGTTCGATCTGTAAGCAGGAAATCAGAGGGAAAAGAAGATTCGTTGAACAAGAGGATGCAATGACCGCGTCCTTTTTTTGTTTTTCATGATGGGATTCTGCATCGTCCTGGATCCGATCTTCGATCTTATTCCGTTTTCATTGATTTCAAGCGGGGATCTCTATCTTCGCAAGGCAAAATCTGACCGTGTTTGCGGAAATTGAATTCTTTCGTCTTGTTGAGAATGCAAAAAAGCAGACGAGGAAACCAATAAAAAAGGATCCCCGCTTACGGCGCTTGCCGTCTGCAAAGATCCGAATGAATTTCAATGATTTTACAGTGCTCTGCATCCCGTTAAATCTGGTCCGCCGGTCTGACATGCAGGCGGGAAGCACAGTGCAGCCGATCTTCGCCCTGACAATAGCGCAGCGCACCTTCCTCGTTCAGCACCACCGGCATCCGGTCGTGGATGGCGGAGAGTTCCGGCAGCGCCGGGCGGGTCATAATGACGAAGTGCGGACCATCCGCTTCCAGACGGTAGAAACCGGCCATGCACAGCATCGCCTGATCCGGAAGGGTAAACAACATCTTTTTCCGGCTGGGCTTCTCCCATTCATAATAACCGCTGGCACAGATGACGCAGCGGCGCTGACGCAGGCTTTCGCCGAACATCCGCGAGTGGGACGCGGTTTCCGAGCGGGCGTTGATCACCAGCCGTTTCTGCGTCGGATGGGTAAATCCCCAGCGCATGGCGGCCGGAACTAGTTCTTCCCCCTGTTCGGACAACAGGCAGACCGGCGTCCGCTGCGATGGAAAAACCTCGCCCAGACTCAATTCCGATAGCGGCTCATCGCCCAGCTGCCGCTCAAGCAAAGCCAGCAGCGAGCGGATCCGCGCGTTGCTTTGATCAAAGAATAAATAACGTCCGCACATCGCTTCACCCTCATTTCTCGATAAACCAGCGGTTTTCGCAAAAGTACAGATACCGCCGCTGCCCGTGGGAAAACAGGCAGGTATAGCGCAGACCCGCGCCGCCGCTTTTTAAGGAAGCCGCAGGACAACGCTGAACAATTTTCTCTATCTTATATTTTAACCCGTTTTCCCAAAGAATAAACAAGGGAATGAAACTGCCGTCGTCTTCCCAGTTCCCATTCACCCGAACATACTGCTTTTCCATGAAATCCTCGCTCCTCTCTGTCTTTTATTTTACTTGATTATTATTCAATTTCAAGAAGTACATGAACAAATTTAAAGGATAAACCTGGAATACTTGAAAAAAGTTCCGATTAGTCGTTGAAAAAACAGAAAGATTCCGTTACAATGAAGCCAGGGTGGTGATTCCGATGTATTTTAAGGAAAACCTGAGATATCTCAGAAAGAAGTATCATATTACACAGAATGACCTGGCGGAGAAATTCGGCTATAAATCATTTACGACGATTCAGAAATGGGAAGACGGCACCTCAATGCCGAAAATGAGCATCCTGCAGCAGCTGGCGGACTTTTTTAACCTGACGATCGAACGGCTGATCAACCAGGATCTGACACGCGATGAAATGTCGGGCGTGCGGGTGCCGGTGCTGGGCAGCGTCAAGGCGGGCTATGATCATCTGGCAGAACAGATCGTGGAAGATTATGAATGGGTCAGCCCGGATGAAGCCCGGGGCGGAGAATATTTTTATCTCGACGTCGTCGGGGATTCGATGAAAAACGCCCGGATTGAGGAAGGCGACCGCGTGTATATCCATCGTCAGAATTCCGTGGATAACGGGCAGATCGCTGTCGTCCTGCTGGAAAACGACGAAGTAACGCTTAAACGTGTGTTCTATAAAGACGGCGATATGATCCTGCAGCCGGAGAACGACGCTTACGAACCGATCGTCGTGCCGTTAAAAGACGTCATGGACCGCCGCGTGCAGATATTGGGCCGGCTGGTTCACAACAAGATCCGCTATTAACAACAAAAGCGGGTAAAATCTGAAAGAAAAAGGAAAGACCGTGAACGGGTTGAATTGAAAACTGAACGGTCTTTTCGTTTGGGTTTTGTTGCAATGACAGCGGTTTCAAGGTAAACTTATACAAGAAATGAAGGTGGAAGCATGGAAAAATATATTATGGCGATCGACCAGGGAACGACCAGCACCCGGGCGATTTTATTTGATCAGCAATGTCAGATCCGCGCGCAGGCGCAGAAGGAATTTACACAGTATTTCCCCAAGCCCGGCTGGGTTGAGCACGACGCGACGGAGATCTGGCTGAGCGTGCTGGCCGTGATGGCGGAAGTTGTGATGGCCAGCGGCATCGACCCCGTGCAGGTAACGGGGATCGGGATTACCAACCAGCGCGAAACGACAGTCGTCTGGGACAAAACGACCGGTCTGCCGATCTATCATGCGATCGTGTGGCAGTCGCGGCAGACGGATAAGATCTGCGACCAGCTGAAGAAAGAAGGGCTGGAAGACTGGTTCCGTATGAAAACCGGACTGGTCATCGACCCGTATTTCTCGGCGACGAAAGTCAAGTGGATTCTTGATCATGTCCCGGGCGCGCGGAAGCGGGCGGAAAACGGCGAGCTGTTGATGGGCACGATTGATACGTGGCTGGTGTGGAAGCTCAGCGAAGGACGCTGTCACAGCACGGATTACTCCAACGCTTCGCGGACGATGATGTATAATATCTTCGATTTGAAATGGGATGCGGAGATCCTGGCGAAGCTGGATATCCCCGCAAGCATGCTTCCGCAGGTTCAGCCGTCCAGTCAAATTGTCGCGACGACGGCGCCGGTGCATTTTTTCAACCGCGAAGTCCCGATTGCCGGGGTCGCAGGCGATCAGCAGGCGGCTTTGTTCGGCCAGGGCTGCTTTGAGGAAGGCATGGCAAAAAACACCTACGGCACCGGATGCTTCCTGTTGATGAACACCGGTGAGAAGCCGGTCGTTTCCCGTCATGGCTTGGTGACGACGTTGGCCTGGGGGGTGGACGGCAAGGTGAATTACGCGCTGGAAGGCAGTATTTTCGTCGCCGGCAGCGCGATCCAATGGCTGCGGGACGGGTTGAAGATGATCCGCACCGCGCCGGAGAGCGAAGCGCTGGCGACCTCGGTATCCAGCAGCGAAGGCGTGATCGTCGTCCCGGCATTTGTCGGATTGGGCGCGCCGTATTGGGATGATAAAGCCCGCGGGGCGATCTTTGGTCTGACCCGCGGCACAACGCAGGCTCATCTGGCGCGGGCGACGCTGGAATCGCTGGCATTCCAGACCCGCGACGTATTGGAAGCGATGCAGAAGGATTCCGGCATCCGCTTAAAAACATTGAAGGTTGACGGCGGCGCCGTGCGCAATAATTATCTGATGCAGTTTCAGAGCGATCTGCTTCAGACACCGGTGGAACGGGGGAAAATCAATGAAACGACAGCGCTGGGCGCGGCTCTGTTAGCCGGACTGGCCGTCGGTTTCTGGAAAGACCGGCAGGAGGCGCTGGCCGGGCTGCAGCTCGACCGCCGGTTTGAGCCGCAGATAGAACAGGGCCAGGCGGACGAAGATTACCGCCGCTGGCAGCAGGCCGTGGCATGCTGCTGCCAATATCATCCTGAGGCTTAAAGGGAATCCGGAAATAAACAAAGAACAGGAGAATTGGACTCATTCATGGTATTAGATAAAGAAGGCTTTAATCGATGGGCGGCACAGTATGATCAAACCGTCGCTCAAACTCAGGCTGACAGCCAGTATCCATTTGCCGGCTACGATGCCGTGCTGCAGGCGATTGAAATGATCGTTGCCGCAAAGCCGCAGCCGGAGGTGCTGGACGCGGGCTTTGGCACCGGTGTTCTGACCCGGCGGCTGGCTGAGCGGGGCGCTCAGATCACCGGTTTTGATTTTGCTTTGGCAATGGTTGAAACTGTCCGGCGCCAACTGCCGCAGGCAGAATTGTTCGTGCATGATTTTAATGACGGCTGGCCGGCAGTGCTGGCGGAAAAACAGTTTGATTTTATCGTGTCCACGTATGCGCTGCATCATCTCAGCGTGGCCGGACAAATCGCCTGGATTCAGGAAATGCTCGGCCATCTCAAGCCCGGCGGAAGGGTGCTGATCGGCGACGTCGCGTTTGACAACGCCGCGGCGCTGTACGCATGCCGCGATCAGGCGGGAAAGCGATGGGACGCAGACGAAATCTATCTGACCCGGGAACAGCTAAAACCCGTCTTCGCACAACAGCTGCAGTGGCAGCGCTGTTCGTTCTGCGCGGCGCTGATGAGCTTTGGCGCTGACTGAAGCCGGCGGGTAAAATAAAAGAAAACAGGGGGATAAGCAATGAAAGCATTAATCTTCGATATGGACGGCGTCATTATCGACAGTGAAAAAGTGTATGAGCAGGCAGATCAGCAATGGTTTGCGGACAACGGCATTAAGACGGACCGAATCGCGCTGCGCCAGTGCCTGGGCTGCACGGACGATGTGAACTGGGGCATGATCGCCCGCTGGAATCCGGAGCTGGATATCGCCGCCACGTTCCACAAATACCGCGCGTTCTGCAAGGACGTGCGCGTCAATTATGAAAAAATTTACCGTCCCTACGTCCAGACGCTGATCGATCAATGCCGCCGCTGCGGGATTTTGACCGCGCTGGCTTCAAGCTCGCCGATGGACAATATCCAGACGGTTTTATGCGATTGTAAACTTGAGGGACAGTTTGATTTAGTCGTCAGCGGCTGCGATCTGCCCGTCAGCAAGCCGGATCCGGCGATCTTTCTGCAATGCGCGAAGCAGCTGGGCTGCATACCGGCGGAATGTGTCGTGATCGAGGATTCGTTGAACGGCGTGACGGCGGGGAAACGGGCAGGCATGACGGTGATCGGACTGGATGATCCGTACTTTGGTCAGGACTTGTCGAAGGCGGACATGCGGGTCGATCAGCTGGAACAGATTGTCATCACGGATAAAGGATTTTTGATCGGCGGGCAAACCTTATGAAAATCTTTTTTGTCAGGCACGGTCATCCGGATTATACCGAACCGAAAGCGCTGGGTTATCCGGGCTTTGGCAACGACCTGGCGCCGTTGGACGCGCTGGGACGTTCGCAGGCGGAACAGACGGCGCGGGATCCGCGGCTGAAGCAAGGCCAGCTGATCGTCGCTTCGCCGTTTACGCGGGCATTGCAGACGGCGGCGGTCCTCTCGCACCGGCTGGATCTGGAACTGCGTGTAGAAGTGGGGCTGCACGAGTGGCTGCCGGATCTCACGTATTCGTATACCGACGTGGAAACGGTTGAGCGGGCCCGGGCGGAATTTGACGCGATGAACGGCGTCGCCGGTCCGGAAAGAAAACAGGCCTGGGAGACGTGGGAACAGATGCGCACGCGCGCGGAACGGGCGTTAGCGCGGTATGCCGGCTATGACTGCCTGATCGTCGTCTGTCACGGGTTGTTGATGCAAGCCTTTGGCGCGGAAAAAACAATCTCCAACGGCGGGATCTTTGAGGCGGAGTGGTCGCCGGCATGCCGGGATTAGGACAGGGGGGAAACAATGGAACGGATTTGTATTATCGGTTGTCCCGGCAGCGGCAAGAGTACGCTGGCAGCGCGCCTCGCGTCGCAAACAGGCATTCCGGCAGTGCATCTGGATCAGCTGTTCTGGAAGGAAAACTGGGTTCAGCGCACAGCTGCGGAATTTGACGAGCTGTTGGCGGAAGCACTCAAGCAAAGCCGCTGGATCATGGACGGGAACTTTGCCCGCACGCTGCCGTTAAGGTTAGGCTTCGCGGATACCCTGGTCGTTTACGATCTGCCCAAATGGCGCAGTTTGCTGGGCTATTTTAAACGGCTGCGGCGCTACCGCGGCCAATCCCGGCCTGATATGACGCCGGGCTGCGCGGAGAAGCTGGATTGGGAGTTTGTGGGGTACATCTTAAAATTCAAACGCGAGGATCTGAGCGCGCTGCAGCGTGAATTTCCTGATCTGACCATCATCCGGTTGCGCTCGCACCGTCAGGCAGAGGACTGGCTGGGACAGGTTGAGCGCGTTTCCAAATCGTGAAAAGAGAGCGAAGCGCAAATAGAATACCCGGATTACGAGTGCAAAAGAGAAGAATAACGATGAACAAAAAAGAAAGTGAAAATGCGGGCCGTCAGAAACGGCGGCACGTTTTGACGAGGTGATCAAAATGCTTCAATTAAAACGCTTCACGGCGGCGGACGGCGAACAAGCGTACGCCTTTCTGCAAGCCTTCGCTCCGGACGAAAACGGCTTTATGAATCCTTACCGCGGCTGTCCGAAAGATCAGTTTTTAACGCAGGAGCTGCCGCGGATTCTGGCACACGCCGAAGGAAAAATGCTGAAGGAAAATTACGTGCCGGAAACCTGGTTCTTTCTGTGGGATGACGATCAGATGGTCGGTTTGTTCCGGATCCGGCATTACCTCACCGAGGCCTTGGCGCAGGGTGCGGGTCATGTCGGATATGGTATCCATCCTGCTTATCGGGGAAAAGGCTATGCGACGCGCGGCTTGGCGCTGGCGGTCAAGGAAGCCGCGAAGCTGATCCGGGAGGAGGAGGTCTATCTGTCCTGCCATAAAGACAATCCGGCTTCGCTGCGGGTTCAGCTTAAAAATCAGGCGCGGATCGATCATGAGGACGAGGTGGAATTTTATACCCGGATCCCGCTGCCGGAGCGCAACGGCTGACGAAAAAACAAGCTTGGTAAGATAAAAAAGAAGTCTGGCAGAATCCGGAATCATTCCGGCTGTCAGACTTTTTCAATAGATTGTGATATCGCGATGAAACGGAAAGTTTCCGTTCTGTAAGAATAAGCAATTCGCTTTCCGAACGGTTAAGATTTAACGCCGGCCAGAGCTATGTTGGATGTCAGGCCTCTTGGCAGATAGGATCGAGTCTGAATTCCCGCACGAGAAACGCCGCGAACCAGCTGATGAGCACTTCCTGCGGCATCATCGGGGCAAGCCAGTGCAGCTGCTGAAGCAGTGCGGTCTGTTGATGAAGCATCTGATCGCACAAACTGCGGCACAGCGTAATCCGGTCCGCTTTGCCGATCAGCGTCAATAACGATTGTTTCGTGGTCTGCTGCAGCAGGCTCTGATACAGCGAGCGTTCGGTTTCCAAGGCTGGCGATCCGGCGTTGAAATAGCCGGCCAGCTCGATCAGGAAAGCCTGCGGATCGAGAATGACCTGGGGATCTTTTTTCATGAATTCCGCGCCGTTTTCCATCATCCGCACCAACACCGTTTCTGCGGTGTCGCCCTTGATTTTCAGCACTCTGTCCAGCAGCACGTTCTGCGGCCACAGCGTGTCGATGAACGGATGATCGGAATCGTCCAGCTGACATTGGAATAAGGTCAGCTCGCGCAGCATCCGCTCTGCCAGAGCACGCAGCGAAGCGTTCAGCGGAGAAAAGACGAAACGCTCTCCGATCAGCTGACCGAGAAATTTCTTCGCGTCCAGCAGCCCCAGCTCGCGGTTGCGCTTTAAAAGCTCCGGATCAAACGAAAGGAACGAACCCAGCTCGCGGGAAGGGGAAATCACGGCGACCTGCGGCAGCTTTTCCAGCGTCGGATGGATCGGACTTTGATAATGCAGATTCACGGCGATCACCCGGTCCGCACCCATCCTCAGCGCCAGTGCGATCGGCAGGTTGTCCTGATATCCGCCGTCGATATACTGCTGCCCGTCGAACTCGTAAACCGGAAAGGCCGGAAAACACGAAGCAGTCGCGATCAGATAATCCTTGATCCGGCCTTCGGGAATCTGCGCTTTCGTCAGCTCCACCGCCTGAAGCGAAGGATAACGCACGGTGACCAGTCCGAAATCAATCGGCGAGCGGCGCAGCTTCTCTTCGTCGACCAGCCGGGCGATCATTTCTTTTAACGGCGTGTTGTCCGCCCCTTTGGTGTTGATGTATTTTTTTAGGAAAGGGGCGATTTTCTGTTTGTTTTCCATGATCGCGCTGAGCTCTAAATCAAAACCATCCTGCATCACGTCTTCAATCCTGAGATTCGCCCACAGATCCAGCGCCGCCGCATAATCCTGCTGGACGATCAACGCGCCGTTTAACGCGCCGATCGAAGTTCCCGTCACGATGTCCGGGGCCAGGCCGGCCGCGCTTAACGCCTGCCACACTCCGATTTCATAGGCGCCCCGCGAACCGCCGCCGCACAATACCCATGCCGTTTTCATGATCTGTTCCTCCCGTTCGATTGTTTTCTATCTTTATGTATTATATAATAACGGCGCAGGTTTCGATACGCTGAAAACGTTTTTGGCGGAAACGAAAACGGAAAATGAAAAGAAAGAGGTGAAGGACGATGAAGCTGATTCATCATGCGATTTATTTTGTCAGCTGCATGGCGATTTATATCGGCCTGTTCTGGGCGGAATGCCAGATCGTGCCGCCGGTGCTGGAACTGTGCCTGCCCTCAGGCTGGATTGGGGTCGAATGGGTCGTCCTGGGTCTGTTCCTCCTGTTTCCCAATCCGCAGCTGACCTGGATTTTCGGCAACCGGATTTCCCGCCGGCTGACGCCCGCTTCCTGATTTGACATCAAGTTTCACTTTCTCTGCGCATACGCTGTATGGGAGGTGAGACTTTTTTATGTTCCATCGAAAAAACAGGCTGCTTTTGATCGAAGTGCTGACGCTGGTGGCCGCCGGGTTGATCATGATCGCCTCCAGCTCGGTGTACTGGGCGGAGTTCAAATATCACAACCCCTGGTATTTTGTCCAGCGTCAGGCGCTGTTTGCCGGGCTGGGCTTAGTCGCGATGAATTTGACCAGCCGGCTGAATATTCAAAAGCTGCGGGAAAAACAGAAGCCGATTCTGATCGGCTGTTATATCGCGCTGGCGCTGGTGCTGATTCCGGGACTGGGCGTGCAGCGCAACGGCTCGCGCAGCTGGTTCGGCGTCGGCAGCTTTTTGATCCAGCCCTCGGAGTTTTTCAAGCTGGCGCTGATTCTCTCGGTGTCGGATTATCTGGCTTCCAAAGACCGGATTAAAAGTCTGCGCCGGGATTTGTTAGTGCCGCTGTTTTTAACCATGCTGGGTTTCGGATTGATTCTTCTGCAGCCGGATTTCGGCAGCGGATTGGTCATGGTCTGCAGCATCGTTGTGATCGTGCTGGCGGCGGACGCGCCGTTTAAGTATTTTATCCGTCTGGGACTGCTGGGCGCGGCAGGCTTGACCGGCTTGATTCTGGCAGCCCCGTACCGGATGGCGCGGATCGTTTCCTTTCTTGATCCGTGGCAGGATCCGTTAGGCAGCGGCTTCCAGATTATCCAGTCGCTGTTTGCGATCGCCCCGGGCGGCTTGCTGGGAGCCGGACTGAACCGGTCGATGCAGAAGCACTTTTATCTGCCGGAACCGCAGACCGATTTCATCTTCGCGATCACAGCGGAGGAGTTGGGCTGGATCGGCGCTTCGCTGATCATTATTATTTATCTGCTGATCATCCTGGAGGGTGTCCGGATCGCCAAGAACGCTCACGATCCGTTTCTGTGCTATGTCGCGGTCGGCATCGTCAGTTTGTTCGCGATTCAGGTCATGATCAATCTCGGCGTCGTCGTCGGTTTGTTTCCGGTCACCGGGATTACGCTGCCCTTGATGTCCTACGGCGGCAGCTCGTTAGTGATGATCATGGCCTCGCTGGGCATCTTAATGAGTATCGCCAAGGCCTAAAGGCAAGATGCGGGTGGGCGCGGCGGACGATGTATGCTATAATAAGGCAGGCAAAAAAGCAAATGAAAAAGGAGTGAAACGCAATGCGCGTATTAATTGCGACCGGCGGCACCGGCGGTCATATCTATCCGGCGCTGGCGCTGGCCGACGCCATGAAGGAAAAAGATCCGCAAACGGAAATCCTGTTTGTCGGCACGGCGGAACGGATGGAGTCGACGGAGATTCCCAAGGCCGGCTATGCGTTTGAAGCGATTAAGGCCAAAGGGCTGAACGGTTCCGCCCTGGCGAAGGTTCAGGCCGTCATGCAGCTGGCTCAGGCGTATTTCGCCTGCCGGAAGATTGTGCGGCAGTTCCGTCCGGATTACGCGATCGGCTTTGGCAACTATATCAGCGCGCCGGTGATTCTGGCCGCGCACTTCGCGCATGTGCCGACGATGCTTCACGAACAAAATTCCTATGCCGGCAAAGCGAACCGCTTTCTGGCGAAATATGCCGATCAGATCGTCGGCTGCTATCCTGAAAACTTAGACCAGTTTCCGCCGCAGAAAACCCGGATCCTCGGCAATCCGCGGGCCAGTGTGGCGGCCCGGGCGCAGCGCGATCCCAACGTGGTGCGGCAGCTGGGTCTGGATCCGGCCAGGCCGTTAGTCGTTGTTGTGATGGGCTCGCTGGGCTCGGAAAGCGTCAATGCCGTCATGGTCAAGGCGCTGAAGCAGATGGCCGGCCAATCTTATCAGGTATTGTATGTTACCGGCCGGGCGGCTTATGAGGAAGTCCGCGCGCAGCATCTGGAATGTGCCAATATCAAGGTAGTCCCGTATATCGACGGGGTCAAGGTCATGGTCAACGCCGATCTGGCGGTGGTGCGCGGGGGAGCGACAACGGCCGCGGAGATCACGGTTTTAGGGCTGCCGGCGATCATCATTCCCAGCCCTTACGTTCCCAACAACCATCAGGTGCTCAACGCGAAAGCGCTGCAGAGCGCGGGGGCGGCGCTCATGATCGAAGAAAAAGACTTGACAGAAGGGGAAATAACCGCAAAAATAGAGAGTGTTGTTTTTGATCCGATCCGTTTGGAAAGCATGCGGACGGCTGCGAAGCGGCTGGGACATCCGGATGCCAGCGAACAGATATACAACTGGATCCAACAAGGATAAAAGGTGATTTTAACAATGAGAAACAGCTTGGAAAGACTGCGGTGCTATGGCGATGTGACGGAAAATGTTCCGATGTCGACGCTGACGACACTGCGCATCGGCGGCAATGCCCGCGCGGTCGTCTATCCCAAGACAATGCTGGCGCTGACGCAGGTGCTGCGGCTGTTAGCCAAGCAGGGGATTCCGTATAAAATCTTCGGCAAGGGGAGCAATCTGTTATGCTCCGACAACGATTACGAAGGCGTGATACTCAAGCTTGACCGCTATCACGGCGACTTTTATTTCGACGGCCAGACGGTAGTGGCGGAGGCCGGCTGTTCGATTATCGCTTTGTCGTATGAAGCGATGAAGCATTCGCTGTCCGGACTGGAATTTGCCAGCGGCATTCCCGGCACGGTCGGGGGCGCGACATTTATGAATGCCGGCGCGTACAAGAGCTGCATGGCTGAGGTCGTCAGCGAGGTGTTCGTGCTGCGGCAAGGACGCTGCGAATGGTTAAGTCCGGCTGAGTGCGGCTTTGGCTATCGGACTTCGATTTTCCAAAGTCATCCCGACTGGGTGATTCTGGCCGTCCGGTTTCATTTGACAAAACAGGATCAGACGGAGATCCGCGATCTGATGGACCGCCGGCGTCAGCGGCGGATGGAATCGCAGCCGTTGGATAAGCCGAGCGCCGGCAGCGTGTTCCGCAATCCCAAGGATCGCCAGGCTTGGCAGATGATCGACGAGCTGGGCTACCGCGGCCGCCGTGTCGGCGGGGTTTCCGTCAGCGAGAAGCACGTCAATTTCATCGTCAACGATCAACAGGGAAAGGCCCGGGATTTTATTGAACTGGTCGAGGAAATTCAGGAACAGGTGCGCCGTCATTATGGTGAGGAACTGATTCTGGAAGTGGAGAAGTTTAACTGGTGATCCGCAAACCATCGCCGGTCAAACCGGACGAAAACAAAAACTCGGTAGATCTGTTGATCGAACAACGGCGGCGTCAGGCCGAACAAAAAAACTTCCGCCATCAGAAACGCCGGCTGTTCAAGGCGTCGTTAGTCTGCGCGCTGATCGTGATGGGACTGGCGTATTATTCAAGCGACGCTTCGTTAATCAAAACCGTCAGCGTTAAAGGCAACGTCAGTCTAAGCCGTGCCGATGTGCTGGAACTGGCGGGAATCACAGCTCAGTCGCGCTGGCTGACGGTATTTGCACCGCAGGTGAAAAATGCCCTGCAGCAGTACCCGCTGATCGTCTCGGCTTCAGTGCGGCATGAGCGCGGCAACCAGATCGTGATTGAAATTGAAGAACGGGAGCCGGTCGGCTACCGCTACATCGAAGAACCGGAAATTTTATTCAAGGACGGAACCGTCGTCAAGATGGATGAACGGATGACCGGCCTGATTGCAAGAATTCCGCTGATCGTCGGCTTTCAAAGCGAGGAACAGAGCGCCGATCTGGCGATGGCGTTCCGCCATGTGCCCGCAGCGATGATTTCGTTGATTTCGGAGATCCAGCAATATGAGGTTTCCTACGATCCCAACATGATCCGGCTGATCATGCATGACGGCAACCAGTTTTTTTCCAGCTACTATTCGATGGACGTGCTCAGCGAGTACAACAGCATCGTTTCCAATCTCAACAAGCCGAACTCGTGCATCTACGTCGATGAAATGTCCAAGTCCGCCTACACCCAGCTGTGTCCGGGCGAAGCGGATCCCAACGCGCCCGCAGAGGGAGAATCAGATGAAAATTCTGACACAAACGGCGCAGAAACCGAGTAAAATTTGAAAAGTACAAATAGTTTGATATAATAAATAAAGCGAAGGAGGAATCGTTCATGTCCATAGAACGGGTAACCAGCTACGGAAATATCAACATCTCGCAGGAAGCGATCGCAACGTTGGCCGGAGGTGTCGTCAGCGAATGCTACGGCGTCGTCGGGATGGCTTCCCAGAAGTTAGTGAAGGATGGCTGGGCTGAATTATTGAAAAAAGAAAACTATTCCCGCGGGGTTGTCGTCAGAAAGACCGACAGGGGAATGGAACTGGATCTATATATCGTCATCGGTTTCGGCGTTAAAGTGTCCGAAGTCGTCAGTGAAGTACAGAAGAAAGTGAAGTATGTCCTTGAGAAAACTCTGGAGCAGGATTTTGCGGCCGTCAATGTCTATGTGCAGGGTGTCCGGGTTATTGGTTAATCGGAGGGTATCATGAATAGAATTAACGGAACGGATTTTAAAGAGATGCTGCTCAGCGGAGCGGCTCATTTGAGCAACCGCCACGACGCGATTGACGCGCTGAATGTTTTCCCAGTCCCGGACGGCGACACCGGCACGAACATGTCGATGACGTTCACCTCGGGCGTGAAGGAAGCGATGCAGGCGTGCACTGAGGATCTCAGCTTGTTGGCGAAGACCTTGTCGAAGGGGCTGTTGATGGGAGCACGGGGAAATTCCGGCGTCATTCTGTCGCAGATTTTCAGAGGTTTTTACCAGTCGATTGAAGGCAAGAGCGAGCTGACTCCGGCGGATTTGGCGGCGGCGTTCGTCAATGGCAGCAAGGTTGCCTACAAGGCGGTTATGCGCCCGGTGGAAGGGACAATTTTAACGGTTGTCCGCGAAGCCAGCGCGGCCGGCGAGCAATACATGAAGGAACATCCGGAAGCGACGATCGACGATGTGTTTAACTGCATTCTCGACGAATCGCGGATTTCACTGGCCAATACGCCGGAACTGCTTCCGGTATTAAAGGAAGTCGGCAGATCGGAAGAGCAC
>NZ_CFQZWI010000065.1:0-17045 GCF_986127675.1 Holdemania sp.
CTGAGAAGAGACACAATCCTCAGAGAAATGAAGATGAGGGTCTTTTAAATTGAGAACAGATACGATAGAATGAGTAATGGACATAGTGAGATTTCCTTTCTATATTGTGTGGTAACTTTATTGTAACGGAAATTCTTGCCTATGTCTCTTTTTTTTATGCTCAAGAAAAAAAGGCGTTGGTTTCCACCAACACCAAAATTTATAGAACCTTTTTATGGTTCGCGGCGCAGCGGTTCAAGTCTGAGATCTCCGCTCTGCATTATCCCTGCTCAACCTTCTGAGCGCAAGGAAAATCTGCGGACTGATCCTGATCGATCACCAGTTCCCCTTCTCCCCGCGGCGCTTCAAAGTCCTGGAGATACCCGTTGAGAATCGTGTCTGTGATTTCAAACGCGGCATTGGCATCGCGGCGCAGCGATCGCAGACGCAGACGGCGGCGCAAACATTCCGGACTGGCCTTGAGATAAATTAAACGAACCTGACCACCCGCGTCCGTAATCCGCCGGCGGTAAGCATCACGTTTCTTCCGGCTCCAGAAACTAAAATCAATGACCACCGGTCGATGTTCTTGAATCGCTTTCACCAGCTGATCTTGCAGCTGTACCTCAACGGCAGCTGAATACGCGGCATACGCCGAAGCTGGATAATCCACGCCATACCGGCCATATTGCCGCCAGACCTCCTCGTCAATCGACAAACGCAGATACCCCGCGGCTTCCAGCTGCTTCGCCAGCGTCGTCTTCCCGGCCCCGGCCACGCCGCACATCATGACCACGATGGACTTTTGCGAATCTGCATTTTGATGAAGCCACGATAAAATCGTTTCTATTTCCATAAATTAATCCTCCTGCCTTTTCCATAGTGGTTTTAAGGATACGCTTATCTTCCGGAGATTTTTGAATCCTCATTCTCTGCCTGCAGCTGCTGCTTAAACTGCTCCAGCGCTTGCGAATACCGGCGCAATGAAAGCGTCAGCCGGATCATCGGCACACCCAGCGCGATTAAAAGTAGAAAGCGTTCTAACGTAAAATGACTGAAAACAACCAGCGCGATCAGAAACAGACTGACGGCGGCCGCAGTCCGCGCTCCCCAGTGCAGAGATTGAATCCAGAGACGGTAGCTTTCTAAAAACAGCGCGTAAGCCAGACCGGTCAGAACAATCCAGATTCCGTCCGGCGATGCAGCGCGGGGATTGAAGAAGCTGGCCGTCAGAGGAATTGCCATCCCGATCAGAATTTGATAGAGCCATCGTTCGATCATCGTCTTCCCTCCATTCCAATCGCTTTGCGAAAATGCGGCGCATAGCTGCGGCTGACCTCCAGCTGCACGCCGCCGCTTAACATCAGCGTCAGCCGGCCGTTAAAGCTCGGGGCAATTTGTTCGACCTTCGCGAGGTTGACAAGATAAGATTTGCTGATGCGGATAAACTGACGCGGATACAGCTCCTCCTGCAGCTGATACAGCTTGCGGTTGAGCTGCAGACATCGGCTGGCGGTATAGGCGAACGTTTCCCGCTGCAGCCCTTCAATATACAGCACGTCCGCCAGCGCGACGACATAAGTCCGCCCATCATGCTGACCCGTCAGCGTCTGCCGCTTTTCCTGCAGAAAATGATGATTGAGAAAGGCGGTCAGTTCCGCCAGATCCTCCATCTGAAACAGAATTCCAATCGAATCGTAGTCAACGCCTTTTTCGACCAGCGTCAGATCCAGCGCTTCAAAGGGTTTCAGAGTTTCCCGCAGCTGGGCCTCATGCTCGGGCCGACAGATCAGTTTGATCATGGCTGCTTCACCAGTTCTATCGTTTCCTCATAGAACTTTTTCCCCTTCGCGTCGCTGACCCAGATTGTGATTTCACCGCGGACCACTTCGTCATCTTCAAAATTAATGCCCCACCCCGAAGCACTGTGGCTTAACGTCAGGCTGGCGCGGATCGTTCCGTTGCTGGAGCTTTCAATGACCGGCTGATCCTGTGCGTCAAACATCGTCATCTGATACCCCAGATTCCGAAACCGCAGCGGATTGATCTGCAGCGTATTCCTCGCCTGCACATCCGGGGAGGAGAAATAGCCATAGCCCGCTGTCAGATTGCGGATGAGGAAATACTGACCCTCACCCGCAAAGACCGGAAGCGCCAGGGGATCGCAATTTAACGTTCGGGTTTCAAGGACCGTTTCCTCCTTGAGAACAGACCAGGTGATCGTCCATGGGACCGGCCGGCGTGAACTGAGATTGATTCCCGGCCGTTCACTGATGATCCAATAACTATCGGGTGCGGTTCGTTGATCATCCAACGCTTCTTCGCTTTCATAGACAATCTCGCCGCTTTCCGTTTCCGTGATCCGCAGCTTTACTCGCGTATCCGCATAAGCGTCGCTGACCGGATAGGCCAGATTCAAATTCAGTTTTTCCCCCTCGATCACGATCAGATTGCTGAGGTGCTCGTCTTCAGTACGGTATACCCAGACCTGCGGCCGGGCATTTTTACTTTCAGACCGCACCAGCCCCGCCTGCACCCCCGCTAACAAAAGCGCTGAGATCATGACCAGCATGCCTGCCTGAATCGGTTTTAACTGCCGAATCCTCCGCTGCTTCTGCACGAAATAAAATTGTTCCCGAAAATCCAAAGCTCGGGAATAAATCTTATAGGCACAGATCAGCTGCAAGAAGGACTGCAGCGGCAGCCACTGCGCGTTATTGCGGCCTGCAAGCGCAATCCCAAACAACAGCGCCAGCCACAGCATCAAGTTTTTAAGCCGCTGCCGCACCGCCGGCTCCGCAGAATGGATCATCAGCCCGGCCGCTGCGCATTCATAGCTGATCAGGAAGACTAACGGCCCCAGCTGACGAAGCCCCTCGTCATCCCAGATCAGCTTCATCAGCATACCGGCAAATAACAACAACGCCGAACCGGCGAACAAGCCCTGGCGCAGACTGTGCGCCAACAGAATCAAACCCGCGGCAGCCGCCGCGAACATCAGCCATTGCAGCGCAGATATCGGCGAATCCCATTGGAAAAGCAACAACGCCAGACCAGCACCCGCCATGACAATCGACTGCGGGCTGCCGTTCAGCGGCGTTTCTTTGCCCTGTATCCCCAAGTGCTGACGTCGGGAAAAAGTTAAAAACAAAATCAATCCCAAACCACTCAAGGCAAAGGAAATCATCAGTATCATTCCGACTCCAGCCATCCGTTTCCCTCCTTTTCTTCTTTGTTATTGTACCCGAAAGGGAAACAGCCCGCCACAAATTCGGCGTAAGCGGCAGATATCCAGACATAAGTGACAGAATGTCCCGCTGACGTCCGCTCCACTCAAGCTCACTTGTTCCAGATCAGCTTTAAACAGTCCATTCGCCATCGTTTCAGAATTCAGACTCCGTGAGCGGCCTTACGCCGCAGAAAGCTCTTCATTCTCAGCCTGCATTTTGTTCAGCAGCACTTCGGCAATCATCCGCGAAGCTTCCTTCTCCCATTGTGCCTGACCTTGATACTTTTCCGCGATCTGCGTGATGATCTTCATCCCATTGCCGCGGATCTGCTTCTTTCTTTGCCGCGGCTGACCGCAGGAATTCACACAGCGGATAAACAACATCTGCTTTTGCTGAGTGATGGTCAGGCTGATCTGCGGCTCCGGCGCGCCTTCGGCCGCTTCCAAAGCATTTTTCAGCAAGTTGGACAACAGCGTGTTCATATCGAAATCATCGACGCCGGAAAGCAATGAAGCTTCAATCGCGTAATGAAAAGGCACTGCCTGTTTTGCAAATTGTCTGTCAAACGAAGCCAACATCGCATTGACCGACGGATTATCGCAATAGATCAGGTTACGGATCGCCCCGATCTGATGATGTGCGGATCGGAGTTGTTCCACATCAACATGGCCAAGCTGCGCTTTGACTGTCTGCCAGACCTCATCCATCACGTCCTGCTTTTCATACAACGCCAGAATCTGCGTCTGAATGCGTTCGTTATCTTCCCGTTTTTGCTCAGCATTCTCGCGCGCCGCCTTCATTTTTAACAAACTGCGGATCAAAAAGAACGCCGATCCCTGCAGACACAGCCAGGATCCAATGAAAAATAAAGTCAGGTTCATTGTGATCTGATACGCGTAGATCAATTTATAGGAAAGCAGATAAATCCACAGCGCATGCACGATGATCAGCGGAATCAAACGCGCCTGTTTCTGCCAGTCAACGGCCGGAAACACCTTGCGTTTCAAGAAAAGAACCAGACCGAAAAAGACCGCATTCCAGACGTCCATGACCAGAAAGCCTGCCGTACCGAAAAACGAAGCATCCTGAAACGCTGCCTGATCAAACCCGCTGGCCGCCACCATGACCAGAATGGCCAGCATCTCGGATAACAGAATGCACACTGTATGAAAGATCATGGCGAACACCGTGTTCATCCACGATTCCTTTACCACAATTTTCACGACCAGAAGCATGAAAATGATCGTCGTCAGCGTCCGCAGACTGTTAACCGCAAAGAACTCGTCAAAGACCGAAAACAGAATAAAATTAAAAATAAAGTTGATGATAAACGCCAGATACAGCTTGGGGAACAGTGTTTTTAACGGCTCCCGATGATTAAGAAAAGCGCAGTGAAAAGCTGCCCAGATCAGAAATAGAATGAAATGATTGAAATAGAAAAAAGGTTCGTTGTTCAGCATTCCTTCACCCGCTTTCCACTCTCCAGCGCGATCTGTACCGTCACGATATCGTGATCCCGGCTGAAGCTGTGCACGCCATGGCAGCGGCGCAGAATGGCTTCCATGATCGCCGTTCCCTGTCCGCTGATTTTTTTGTTCCGTTTGGTAACGTTTTCCGCAACACGGTTGCGGCAGCGGATCAGCAGCAGCCCGGCTTTTTCCCCGCCTGAAAGTCAATGAACGGAGATTCGCTGAATTCTGCGGCTTCCACCGCATTCTTCAGCAGGTTGGACAGCAGCGTGTTTAAATCGTACTCGTCCAGAATCCCGTTCAGACTGGATTCAATCACAAAGGTCGCGGCGATCTGCTTCTGATCGCAGAGCTGGCGATAATAATTGAATAAAGCGTTGGCATACGGATTTTCACAATACAAATCTTCCCGCAGCTTTCGCAGCCGGCCCCGAATCACCTGCAAACTCTCAATCTGAGCGTTTAGATCGTGCATTTCATGGAAAACCGTCTCAATTCCATCCTGTTTTTCCGATAATTTTTCCAGATGTCCCGCCAGTTCCGCATTCATCTGCCGGCGGGCGTCCAGTTCCTGTTTTTTTCGCTTCTGCCGGACGATCCGGACAGCGCTGAAAAAGACGACAATGTCGGTAACAATCAGAAATCCAAGCGCCTGCGCCAACAATCCCGAACTGGCTTCCTTGACGTAAATCAGCTTATAGGACAAAATATACAGCCACAAAAACTGGCAGGTAAAAAGCAGCGTGCCGATCGTATAGTATTCTCCTTCCACCGAGCGCCTGTGTTTTTTTCCAAAGCTCAGCGCGGCTTTGAAAAACAACAAGCTCATCCCATCCAGCAGCAGATAGGAAAAAACGTTCATGTAGAAGGCACTTTCATACGCGTCGCGGCTGAACTGCACGCCGACCAGCGTGATCAGCATCGTCACCATTTCCGCAGTGATCGAAAGCAGCTGTTGGGCAAACAAGGCGAACAACGTCGCTTTCAAGCCCGGACGCTTCACAAGGTAGATCACAAGGCCGATCACCGATGCGGACACCGTCATGCGGACAACTGAATGATCCTGCGCTGATCCGGGAATCGCGTACAGACTTAACAGAAAGAACACCGCCAGCGTGATGCCCAGATCCAGCGCAAGATAATCGCGCCAGTAGCTCTTGCGGACCGGCAGGATTTCATTGTAACAATACGTCCAGGTCATCAGTAGTGGAATATGATTCAGGTAATATAAAATCGGGTTCTGCATTATTCCATCACCCCGATGATTTCCAGCGTCTTGTTTTCCTGCCGCAGCGTTTCGATTTCCTTTTGTTTCCGCGCCAATTCCGCCGTCGGCACTTCCACGCGCAGCGTCGGCTCAAAACGCAAGGTTACTGGTGTCCCCGGGCAGATTTCCGCCAGCTTCTGCATTACGCGCAGCAGCGCCGAAAAATCAAACTGTTCCGGAACTGGCCCGCGGACGGTCAGCGGGCAGGCCGGCTCATGAATCTGATTATATTGGATTAAGATATCGAGCATGACGTTGCCGGTCTTGTAGGCCGGCAGCTGGCGATCAAACTGCGTCATCAGCTTATTGGCGTACGCATTGAGTTCTTCCGTCTTTCCCTGTTCCTTTAGGATTTCCAGGGTAATCAGATGATTCGACAGGTCATGATAAAAATAACGGATATTCTGCTGCTGCATCACGGCAAACTGATAGAATTGATAATTTCGCCGGTTAAGTTCCGTCAGCTGCCGCAGCTCCAGTTCTTCTTCGTTATACCGCATGACGCCGCGAATAATCCCGAAGATGCAGAAATCGCCGACCAGCGTGATCGCAATGGCCAGCGAGAGAATGATAAAAATCTGAACGATCTCCATTTCTTTCCGCACGCCGAAAACCGCGACGACCAAAACGAGCTGGCTTACAAAAAAACCGGCCAGATAAAGCATTGTTTTTTTATTGTTCATGACTATCCCCTTCACAGCCAACCGCCCCCAATGCCGTCGGCTGCTCCCTTCCCAACAAATTGATCGTCAGTCAACGAATAAACTGACCTTGTTTTTTCATTGTAGCGCAGTTTGAAATCAAAGTCCAGATTGCATACCCGACCAGATTTGTCAATAATTTACGAATTTTCTTCCTATTTAAGTAAAAAACGATGTTTGCTCTGCCTCAGCCCCAGATAAGCAACACTATCCCAATTCCAAGCCATAGAAAAAGGGAAGGACCTCGCGGCCCTTCTCTCTGCTTATTTCTGTTCAGATTTAGCGATTTAAAACCACCGCATCTATTTCCTCGATCTGACGCAGGATTTCTCCCCGCTTGATTGGATCCTCAATCTGACGGGCAATCCGTTCCAGCTTGGTCTTGCGGTAATGATAATATTCGATGAAGACCGGTTCCCGGCGCGCTAATAGAAACGGGCCGTACTGCAGCTGGGCTTCGGTATAAACAACCGGCTGAGATGCCTTGCGGAAACCGACGATCTGATAGTAATGCCGGTCGTGCACCAGCTTCTCCGCAACAATTTCAAACCCGTGATCCATGATCCAGCGACGCAGTGAAGCCACCTCGCGGTTGACCTGCACAAGAATCCGCTGAAACTGTCCCAGCCGTTCAAAATCGTTTTCCAGAATTTCCCTGGCTGTCATCCAGCCCATCCCGGCAATCACGGCGACCTGTGCATCCTGCGGCACTTTCTCCAGGCCCGGCGTCAGAATCAACGAAATCTGCGCCTGCAGCCCGGCTTCCGCCACCGTCGCGCGGGCATGCTCCAACGGTCCGGTTCCGATATCGCAGGCATACGCTCTTTCAATCTTTCCGGAGGCAATCAGTTCCACCGGCAGAAAGGCGTGATCCGTTCCGATATCGGCGACGATCGTCCCTTCCGGAACGCAGTCGGCAATCGCTTTAAGTCGGACGCTCAGCATAACCCTTAGTTCTTATCGACGAAATCCCGCAGCCGCTTGGAGCGGGTCGGATGTTTCAGCTTGCGCAGCGCCTTGGCTTCAATCTGACGGATACGTTCACGCGTAACGTTGAATTCCTTACCGACTTCTTCCAAAGTGCGTGTCCGGCCGTCATACAGCCCGAAGCGCAGCCGCAGCACCTTTTCCTCCCGTTCCGTCAGCCCCTGCAGGACATTGTTGATCTCATCCTTCAGCAGCTGATTGTTGGCGTACTGATCCGGCGACATCGCGTCTTTATCCTCGATGAAATCACCCAGGTGGGAATCGTCTTCCTCGCCGATCGGCGTTTCCAGCGAAACCGGCTCCAGCGCGATTTTCTGGATCTCGCGAACCTTGTCCGGCGTAATGTTTTCCATCTTTTCCGCGATTTCCTCAGCCGTCGGTTCCCGGCCCAGATCCTGCACAAGCTGCCGCTGAACACGAGTCAATTTGTTAATCGTTTCTACCATATGTACCGGGATTCGGATTGTCCGGGCCTGGTCGGCAATCGCACGGGTGATCGCCTGGCGGATCCACCATGTCGCATACGTTGAAAATTTAAAACCTTTGGTGTAGTCGAACTTCTCAACCGCCTTGACCAATCCCATGTTGCCTTCCTGGATCAGATCCAGAAACAACATGCCGCGGCCGACGTATTTCTTCGCGATCGAAACGACCAGACGCAGGTTGGATGAAATCAGAATCCGCTTGGCTTCCTCATCCCCGGCCTGAATCCGGCGGGCGATTTCCGGTTCATCTTCCGGATTCAGCAGCGGTACCCGTCCGATTTCTTTCAGATACATCTTCACCGGATCGTTGATCCGCACATAAGGAGAGCTGCTGTAAGTTTCGCTGAGATCGATCGGGACTTCCACATCCTCGACTTCCTCGTCAAAATCTTCCCCGGCGTCTTCCGCCAGGAATTCCAGATCGTCGCCGATATCCTGGGTCATCGCTCCTGCTTCCGGAATTTCGATATTTTCCAGTTCTTCGATATCGTCGTCCTCGCTGATGTCGATGCCTTCCGCGGCGAACCATTCGTACAGGTCGTCCATGTCGTTATCCGTCAGATCGAGATGTTCCAGGGCATCCATGACATCCTTCTGATAAACGACCTTATCCGCAAGATAGGTCTTTTTGAATTCTTCCTTTAATTGGTCCAACGTTTTGTAAACTGGCATTTTTGTCTCCTTAGTCTTGGTGTTTTTCTTCATCAAGGTACCCCCTTAATTCTCTTTGCAGCTGCATCCGTTCATTGAGAAGGGCAGCCTGGCTTTCCGGATTGCTGATGCGCAGGATCTGTTGTTTCAGATCATTTATTCTTTCTTCCAGCATACACCGCTGCAGGCGGCGGATCGCTCCGTCCATGACCTCCGGCGTAAATTGTGGACACTCCCATTCTGAAAGATCCAGAACCTTTTGTCTCAGCGTTTCCTCGTCGATCGTACTGATGAAATCCGCAATCTGCAGCTGCGGATGAGACCGGCTGTAATCCAGAATCATCATCGCAAGCTGCTGATTTTCTTCATTCAGCAGAAAACCGAGTTTTTCTTTGAACATTTCTACCGCTTCGCGGCGGGTAAGCATTAGCGCAAGAATCAGGTGTTCTGCATTAGTCTTACCATCTCGCGACGGATTTAAACGAATCGGAACTGTTTTTACCCGGCCGGCACCGGAATTGTCCGGTTTCGGAGCGGGGGCTGCGCCCAGATCGAGATGAAATCCGGTCAGCTGCTCCAGCTGATGGGCAAAATTCTGACGGTCGAATTCATCACTCAGCTGTTTGATTTCGTCTTCCACCTTCAGCGCAAATTCTTTTTTTTCGGAATAGTTTTCCAGATCATAACGCGTCGATAGATACTGAAAGACAAATTCCATCCACGTCAGCTCTTTGCGGACCATTGCTCGAAGTTCTTCCGCACCGTGCTGGCGCAAAATTTCATCCGGATCCAGTCCGGTCGGATTGCTGACGATGCCGACCTCAAAGCCGGCCTCGCGGGCCAGCTTCGCCGCCTTGTAGGTCGCGTTCTGCCCGGCCTTATCGCCATCATAACAAAATGTCAGATGCAGCGAGCATTGCCGCAGTAAGCGCAGCTGTTCCTTGGTGCACGCCGTGCCCAGCGTCGCCACGACGTTGTCCATTCCCGCCCGGGAAAAGGCCAGCACATCCGTGACACCCTCGCATAAAAGCACCCGCCCTTCCTGACGGGAGGGCTGTTTGGCGCGGTGATAATTGAAGACCGTATGACCTTTGACATAGACGTCGGTCTCGGTCGTGTTGATATATTTGCTCTGCGCTTCGGGATCCATACTGCGGGCCGTAAAGCCGATCGGATTGCCGAGCGAGTCGTGGATCGGAAACGTAATCCGGCTGGCGAACACATCGTGCAGACCGCTCTCGTTCAGCCGAACGACATTCGCCGCCACCATGTCCTGCTCGTTGTAGCCTTTAGCCTGCAGAAACCGCAGCAGCTCATCGCCCGGACCGTTCCAGCCGATCTCAAACTTTTCGATCGTTGCCTCGTCGATCCCGCGGTTGGCCAGATACTGGCGCACCTGCGTTCCCGCCTGCGCTCCCAGCTGATAATGCGTGTAGCGGATCGTTTCCGCCAACACCTTATATAATGCGTCTTTCCTCGGATCGACCGGCGTTTTAAAGGCGGAAGGATCAAACGAAAGCTTGTAGCCGCTGATTTCCGCAACCTTCGCCACGGCCTCCGGGAAACTGACTTTTTCATAATTCTGAACGAAGGTAAACACGTTGCCGCCGGCTCCGCAGACGAAGCATTTATAAATCTGCTTGTCCTGGGAGATCGAAAGCGACGGGTCGTGATCGTCGTGGAAGGGACAGACGCAGGCCATCGAACGGCCTTTTTTGACTAACGGCACATAGTGGCCGATGACTTCCGCAATATCCGCGCTGTTTCTGACCGCGGTGATTTCTTCATCGCTCAGGCGCATTCGTCATCCCCCCTATTCGTACCGAACGGATTCTGATCAGAACTTCAGCGACGCTTCGATATGCGCCTGCAATTCGCTGATCGGCAGCCGCACCTGCTCCATGCTGTCGCGTTCGCGCACGGTGACGCAGCCGTCCTTCTCGGTATCAAAGTCGATCGTGACGCAGAATGGCGTGCCGATAGCGTCCTGACGGCGGTAACGCTTGCCGATACTGCCGGCTTCGTCATATTCGCATACAAAGCTGTCAGCCAGCTGAGCATAGATTTCCTTCGCCGAAGCGGAAAGTTGCTTCGACAGCGGCAGGATACAGGCCTTGACCGGAGCCAGCGCCGGATGCAGGTGCAGCACGACGCGGGTATCCTTTTCATTGAGAACTTCCTCGTCGTAAGCGTCGCATAAGAACGCCAGCATCAGCCGTTCCACACCGACGGCCGGTTCTACGCAGTACGGCAGATATTTTTCATTGGTCTGCGGATCAAGGTATTCCAGGGATTCGCCGGAATGCTCCTGATGCGTTTTCAAGTCGTAATCCGTGCGGTCGGCAATGCCCCACAGCTCACCCCAGCCAAACGGGAACAGATATTCAATATCACTGGTGCCTTTCGAATAGAATGCCAGCTCTTCCGGCGTATGCTCGCGGAAGCGCAGACTTTCAGCAGTCAGGCCCAGGTTCGTCAGCCAGTTCATGCAGAAGTTTTTCCAGTATTCGTACCACTGCAAATCCTCGCCCGGCTTGCAGAAAAATTCCATTTCCATCTGCTCGAATTCCCGGGTCCGGAAAATGAAGTTGCCCGGCGTGATCTCGTTGCGGAAGCTCTTGCCGATCTGACCGATGCCAAAGGGCAGCTTGCGGCGCATGGAGCGCTGGACGTTCTTGAAGTTGACGAACATGCCCTGGGCCGTTTCCGGCCGCAGGTAAATCGTACTCTTCGCGTCTTCCAGAATTCCCTGGAACGTTTTAAACATCAGGTTGAACTGACGGATATCGGTAAAATCATGACTGCCGCAGTTCGGGCAGGCGATGTGGTTTTCCTTGATGAAATCCATCATTTTTTCGTTGCTCCAGCCTTCCGGCACAACCTTGCCTTCCGTCGCCTCCTCGATCAGATGATCGGCGCGGTGGCGGGTCTTGCAGTGACGGCAGTCCATCAGCGGATCCGAGAAGCCCTTCAAGTGGCCGCTGGCCTCCCAAACCTTCGGATTCATTAAGATTGCGGCCTGGATGCCGACGTTATTCGGATGGGACTGAATGAACTTTTTCCACCAGGCCCGTTTGATATTGTCTTTAAGTTCAACGCCGAGCGGACCAAAATCCCAGGTGTTGCTCAAGCCGCCGTAAATTTCGGAGCCCTGGAACACAAAACCGGAGTTTTTTGCGTGCGCGACGATCGTGTCAAATTGTTTCACTGCCATGATCAATTCCCCATTTCTTTATTTTTATAGACAAAGTTTATTATAGTACAAATCAACGGTTTTCGTCAATTAGATAAGCGGTCCAGAAAGCGCCAACTTTCCAGCTTTATGCCGCTGTGTAGCATTAAAAATTCGACCAGCAATTCCGCGTCTTTTTTCGTCCACGGGCCATACGGCCGCAGCTGGGCAAAATGAACAAGCTGCGCCTTGTTGATCAAACGGAAACGTTTCAGCGCTCCGACCTCCATCGGCCGGGCATGCACCATCGCCGCGCACTCCGCGCACAGAAAACCGCCGTCCTCAACGGAAATCGTCTGCACCTGGGTGTTGGAGCACAGCACGCACTCGTCGACAACCGGCTCGATCCCTTCGGTTTTCAAGGCCAGCGCGGTAAACTGCGCTAAAATCAGATAGCTGTCGGCCTCGCTGTCCAGCCGGTCCAGACTGACGCTCAGCAGCTCATAAACTTCGCCCGCCGCTTCCAGATCGCTTTCTCCCTGCTCCAAAAGCTTGTCGGCAATCTCGCACATCACCTGGGCAATCGTCATTTTCTCCAAATCTTCGCGGATATGCCGGTGCGCCGCCAGAACGCGCGCGCTCTTTAGTGAAAACAGCGTGGTCTGTTCCTTGTAGTCAAACATCAGCTCCGACAGCACAAACGGCATGCACGAAACGGCGTTCTTGCTCGCCATCTTGCGGATGCCCCGGCATACGAAGCCCAGCTTGCCATATTCCTTTGACAGCACCGTGATCAGCGCGTCGTTTTCACGATAATCCTGCTGCTTGAGGATCACCGCCTCGATCCGGGCTTCACTCATCCTCCAGCTCCGTCTGGATATACCCCAGCTGCTGCAGCTTGGCTTTCTTGTTGCGCCAGTCTTTTTCCACCCGGACAAACAATTCAAGGAAAATTGGTTCACCCAACAGACCCTGCAGTTCTTCCCGCGCCAGCGTGCCGATCTGCTTGATCATTCGACCCTGCTTGCCGATGATGATACCCTTTTGGGAATCGCGTTCGACCAGAATCATCGCGTTGATGATCAGATGCTCGCGGTTCTTGCGGATTCTTTCAATCACGACCGCGACGGAATGCGGCACTTCTTCTTCCGTCAGCAGCAGCACCTTTTCCCGGATAATTTCCGCCATGATGAACTGTTCCGGATAGTCGCAGACCTGGTCGGCCGGATAATACTGAACGCCGTCAGTCAGATCGTTCTTGGTGACTTCAATCAGCTGATCCAGGTTGTTCTGCGTCTTCGCGCTGATCGGAATGATCTCTTTGAAATCCATCCGCTGCTGCCACGCTAACAACAGATCGATCAGCTGTTCTTTTTCCAGCAGATCAATTTTATTGAGAATCAGATACACCGGCAGATGCATCTGCCGCAGCGTATTCAAAACGAATTCATCGCCGCTGCCAAACGGCACTGAGCCGTCGACGAGGTAGTAGATCAAATCGACGCCCGACGCCGCGGAGTAGGCTTCCTTATTCATCTGGGTGCCCAGCTCATGCTTCGGCTTATGAATTCCCGGCGTATCGACGAAAATGATCTGCGAATCGGCATCCGTGCGGATCGCCCGGATGGAATTGCGGGTTGTCTGCGGCTTGGGGGAAATGATCGCAACCTTCTGCTGGACCAGAGCGTTCAGCAGCGTGCTTTTGCCGGCATTGGGCCGGCCGATCAAAGCGACAAAGCCGCTCTTCACGCCAGATCCTCCATGCCGAAGCTCATCGGAAGCAGCTCGGCCATCGTCGTTTCCATCGTTTCTTTCCCATTGGACAGGATGATCGGCGTATCGCTTTCCAGCAATTCGCTGAGCACCTGGCGGCAGATGCCGCACGGCGTTCCGATTCGGGCGCCGTCGCTGACAATCGCAATCGCCGCGATGTCCGCTTTGCGGTAACCGTAGGAATACGCGCCGAACACCGCGCTGCGCTCAGCGCAGTTCGTCGCCCCGTAGGACGCGTTTTCAATGTTCACGCCGCGAAAGGTGCGGCCGTCCTTGCATAACACGCACGCGCCGACATGATAGTTGGAATACGGCGCATACGCGGATTTCATCGCCTCAAAGGCTTCGCTGACTAAGTTTTCGTACATCGTTGTTTCTCCTGTTCTATCTTATTAGATGGCGGATGACGATCATCCCCCCGACGATCAGCGCCGCCAGGGATGCGCACAGCACCGCGCCCGCCGCCAGATCTTTTATCGTTTTAATGCGGTCATCCTGCTTGGGCTGAACGAAGTCGCACAGCCGCTCGATCGCGGTGTTCAAAATCTCCGCTGTGATGACCAGGGCCGCCAGCGTAATCACAAGCGCCCATTCCCAAAAGACGAAGCCCAGTCCCATCCCGGCCAGTCCGGCCAGCACCGCAAAGCCCAGCTGAATCGCCACGCTGCGGTCCTGCGCCGCCAGAGCCAGTCCGTTCAGCGCCGGCTTGAATTTTTTGATCAGCGCGCGCATTTACACCCTCGGCACCAGCGGATCCAGAATTTCATGCTGCAGATCGAACATGATCTTTTCCTCATCCGGCTGCATGTGGTCGTAGCCGAAGCAGTGCAACAGTCCGTGCGTAAACAGGAAACAGATTTCCCGCCGCAGCGAATGGCCGTATTCCTCGGCCTGACTGATCGCGGCTTCCACGTTAATAAAAATATCGCCCAGTTCGACTTCCGCTTCCTCGATCAGCTCAAATTCGTCCTGATCATCGCATGCCGCAAACGAAATCACGTCCGTCGGCCGGTCGACCTGCCGGTAATCACGGTTGATCTCATGGATCTTGCGGGACTTCACGAAAATCACTGAAATGGTATAGTCGCCCTGCTTGTTTAAGACCTCCAGCGCATGCTCGGCGATCCGCTGGAAATCCGGATAGTTTTCTTTCCATTGCTTTTCCCGTGTCTTGTTGACAAACGTACAGGTTATCATCATCTTCACCTCTTGATTTTGCATTGCTATTATAGCATATTCTGCCTCTTTTCGACCGAAAACAAACGGCTTTTCCCGTTTTCTTTCACAAGTTGGGAAGCGATAAAATCCCGGGTTTGTCAGATTTTGTCTGGAAATGGTAAATTTGTGTTAAAACTTCGTAACGATTCTGTTAAAATAAACGTGAATCAAGAGAAGAAAAGAGAAGAAACAGGAGAGAGAGAAAAACAAATGAATATCGTAGCGACGGAAATGATCACGCTGGGAGATATCTCGTGGGACATGATCCTCGGCGGATTTGCGCTGTTTTTGTTTGGCATCAAGTTTATGGGCGACGGCTTGAAAAATGTCGCAGGTCATAAGCTCCGGGAATACATCGACAAATATACGTCCAATCCAATAATGGCGGTGCTGGTCGGCATTGTCGTGACCATCGTCGTGCAGTCTTCCTCAGCCGCGACCGCGATCACCATCGGTCTGGTCCGCGCGGGATTAATGAAGCTGGAACAGGCGGCCGGGGTCGTCGTGGGCGCCAACATCGGAACGACGATGACGGCGTTTCTGATCGGCTTGAAGGTCGAGCAGTTCGCAATGTACTTCGTGTTCATCGGCGGCATGATCATCTCGTTTGCCAAGAAAAAGAAAACCCGCTACATCGGCGACATCATCCTCGGCTTCGGTCTGATGTTCTATGGTCTGAAGATCATGGGCGACTCGCTGAAAATGCTGAAGGATCTGCCGGCCTTTATCGAATTTGCCAAGGTGATGTCGGAAAAACCGCTGCTGGGCTTACTGGCCGGCACGGTGCTGACCGGACTGATCCAGGGCTCGGCCGCGACGATCGGCGTCGTCCAGAAATTATATGAATCCGGGGCGATGACCCTGAATGCGGCGATGCCGTTTGTTTTCGGAGCCTGTATCGGTACGACCGTCACCGGCGTATTTGCGGCGATCGGCGGCAGCCTGGCGGCGAAACGAACCGCCGGTCTGCATACGCTGTTCAACGTGATCGCGGCGACGATCGGCATGATCTTCCTGCCGTTTTACATTCAGTTCATCACCTGGATCTCCGATCTGCTGCTGATCCCGCCAATGATGCAGATCGCCGTCGTGCATATCTTATTTAAGATCGTCGGCGTCATCGTTTATCTGCCGCTGCTGAACGTCATGTGCAATTTCATCAAGAAGCTGATTCCGGGCAACGAACCGGAGCGGATTGAAATCAACCTCGACGACATGGACGCCGGGATCGCGCATCAGATGCCGACCGCCGCGCTGGCCATCGCCAAGCAGGCCGTTCTGAAAATGAGCACAGTCGTCGACGCCGCGGTCGACAAAGCCCGCGACTTCATGAATACACGCGGCGGTTCCGATGAGAAGGAACTCGTCAACCAGACCGAGGATCTGATCAATTCCATCGACACCAAGATCACCAATTACCTGATGAGCGTTTCCAAGGAAAACCTGAACGACCGTGATATGCAGGATTTCAACCTGCACCTGCAGGTCATCAAAAACCTGGAGCGCATCGGCGACCTGTCGGTCAACCTCGTCGAATTCTTCGATATGGTGCATGAGGATAAAAACGACTTCAGCGATGGTGCGAAAAAAGACGTGCTGGAAATGTTTGAGCTGTTCAAGCACATGCTGAACACGTCGATTGCAATTTACCGCGATGAAGACTACGCGCAGTATTCCGCGTTGATGGAAGATGAGAATTACATGGATTTACTGGAATACAAAGCCCGGCAGAAACATTTCGACCGGATGGCCCGCAACGAATGCGCGACGGCTGTCGGCGGCAGCGTCTACTGCGATATTCTGGGAAACCTGGAACGTATGGCCGACCATTGCTGCAACATCGCCCGCTGTTCGATCGAAGCCTCCTCCAGCAAGGAAGCACCGGTGCTCGAGCATCACTGATCCCATCGACAAAACAAACAAAAGAAGCTGCCTTGACCGGATCGCTCCGGAAATTCAGCTTCTTTTTTTCATGCCTTTTTAGTTTCTTTTTATAACCGCCAGACCCGCTCAGATCCTGCGCTTCCTACAATGCACCGGTTATGAATGCCGGCCAGAACGTGCCATCAGCCATCCAACTGCGGCGCGAGCACAATATTTTCCCGGTTTATAA
>NZ_CFQZWI010000066.1:0-16785 GCF_986127675.1 Holdemania sp.
CAAGCTCGAAAAACAAATGAATCAAAAGAAAGATCCATCCAGGACGGGCAGCCGCCTTATCAAAGACCCTACATCTTTAATATTGCATAAAATTCAAAAAAGCCTTCTGAGAAAATGGAAAAAGTAAAATTACTTTTAAGTTTTCGTAAAACTCAAAAGAAAAAATGATCTTCAGTCAGTCTGCAGGATTGATGCGAGGGATCCGACGTCGAACATGGCTGATTCAGCGGGATTGTGATATACTGGAAGCAAGAGTAAAAACGCAGACCTGAAGGGTCGGGAGGTGGCGGCAATGAGAAGAAAAACAGAGATTCGCACAACACGTTCCAGCGCGGTAAGCAATATTATCTCCGGTATCGCGTTGATCTTGTTTGGACTTTTTGTCCCATCCCTGCTTCATCTGGACGGCGGAATGGGGATGGGATTCGGCGGACCTTCCATGAATCCGGCTCTGTTCTTCACCGCATTCGGTTTGATTGGAGGGATCGCCAGTATTCTTTACGGACTGATCGCACTGAAGCGCGGCGGTATTGCGGAACATGAGATTGTGACGGAGACGACGGACGATTCCCGATTGAACTTGGCCGCGGATCCGGCGGAACAATTAAAAAAACTGAAATCGTTATATGACGACGGTATCTTATCTTCCGCGGAATATGAGATGAAAAAGAAAGAAATTCTGAGTAAAAAGTGGTAGAATAAAAAAGAACAAAAAAACCGAAGACAAGAACGAGTAATCCGCAAACGCTCCGTCAAGAGAAGGTCTGGCCGGTGAAAAGACCAGGGAGCAGGCGGATGAATGCCTCTTGGAGGGCCAGCCTGAAATCCAGTAGGGCGGACGCAGCCGGCGTTAACGGAAGAACGAGCGGGACAGATCATTTCTGTTCAATAAAAGTGGAACCGCGCTTCAAGCGTCTTTTAAATCAGAGATGCTTTTTTTGTGGAGAAATCATCTTGTTGGCAGTGTGGAGAACCTGTTTGCCAACAATGTGGAAACCGCAGAACAAAGGCAGTGAAATGAAAGTAAAACCAAGGAGGAAAAAGTGATGAGTATTCGTCTTTACAACACCCTGTCGGGGAAAATTGAAGAATTCAAGCCAATCAAACCGAATGAGGTCAGCATGTATGTCTGCGGGCCGACGGTGTATAACCACGCGCATATCGGCAACGCCCGCCCGATCATCGTCTTCGATACGCTGCGCCGTTTATTTGAAGCACAGGGATACACAGTTAAGTATGTGTCCAATTACACGGACGTTGACGATAAGATTATTAAAAAAGCGCATGAGGAAAACGTAGCGGAAGGCGTTGTGTCCGCCCGCTATATCGAAGCCTATCAGAAAGTCCGGGAAAGCCTGAACACGGAACCGTTGTTCGCGACCCCACGGGTGACGGAAACCATGGATGAAATTATTCATTTCATCGACGAACTGGTCAAAACCGGTCATGCCTATCAAGTCGGCGGGGATGTGTATTTCCGCGTCGGCAGCGTGCCTTCCTACGGAAGCTTTTCCAAGCAAAATCTGGAAGACCTGCAGGTCGGGGCGCGGATTGAGGAAAACACAAAAAAGGAAAATCCGCTGGACTTCGCTTTGTGGAAAGAAACCGATATGGGTATCAAGTGGCAGTCGCCGTGGGGCGAAGGCCGGCCGGGCTGGCATACGGAATGCGTCGTTATGATCCACAAGGAATTTGGCGATCAGATCGACATTCACGGCGGCGGAATGGATTTGCGCTTCCCGCATCATGAAAACGAAGTCGCCCAGTCGCAGGCGCTGTTCCACAATTCCATCGCGCATTACTGGCTGCACAACGCGATGATCAATATCAACGGCGAAAAAATGTCGAAGTCGCTGGGCAACGTCTCCTGGGCCAAGGACGTCATTGAAAAGCTGGGCGCGGATTTAGTCCGCTGGCTGATGCTGAGCGTGCATTACCGCGGAGAACTGAACTTCTCGGATGAAACGATCGAAACCGCCCGTAAGGAACTGGACAAGGTCAGAACGCCGATGAAACAGGCGTATATCAAGAGTCAGCTGGCCGGTGTTATGGTAACCGGCTGCGACGGGGAAGCGGTAAACCGGTTTATCGACGCGATGAACGACGATCTCAACACTCCGAATGGCTACGCTGAAATTTATGAAACGGTAAAGAAGCTGAATCAGGCGCTGCGTCAGCGGGAAATCCAATGGGACCAGGTCGGCGCAGAAGTCGGCGCCCTGGAAAAAATGCTGGAAGTGCTGGGCATCCGGCTGCCGAAAGTCGTGCTGAGCGATGAGGATAAGCAGGTCTTCGCGGATTGGAACGCGGCCAAGGCGGCCAAAGATTTTGCCCAGGCAGATCAGAAACGGGCGATCCTGATTGAAAGAGGTTTGATGTAATGCAGCCTAACGAGCTGTCCGGAAGTACGCTGGCGTATATCGGCGACGCGGTCTGGTCGCTGTTGGTGCGGGAGTATCTGGTCGAGCTGGGCTATGGCCGGGCGAAGGATCTGCAGCGGCTGAGCGTGAAATTTGTCAGCGCCAAGGCGCAGGCCCGCTTTTATGAACAGCTGCATGCCGCAGGAGCGCTGAACGAGGAGGAAGAAGAAATCTTCCGGCGCGGGCGCAACTTTAAAAGCGGCAGTGTTCCGAAAAACACCGACGTGCAGATCTACCGGATTTCAACCGGGTTTGAAGCGCTGACCGGGTGGTGGCATCTGACCGGGCAGGCGCAGCGGCTGCGCGAAGTGTGGGAACAGGTCAGAGAAACGGTCGTTCTGGATTTCAATCCGGCAGTGAAAAATTAAGTCAGCAGAACAAAGTTCAAAAACGTTCGTTTTCGATCCGGAGAACGGACGTTTTCTAATCAAATGAAACAATGCCGCGAGGAAATGAGATAAAAATACGGGAAAAGAAAATGGAACCAACAGACAGGGTGAACGGAACGCTTGAATATCTTTGTTGAAGCTTTGCCCTGATCCGATTGCATTTCCTGATAACTCATTGTATAAATAAAGAAGCCGTTTCAGGAGTATGAAACGATTTGGAATAAAATTGGGACAATTCCAGGACGAAACAGGAGGTCGAAGTATGGCACAATGGATTTATGGGAAAAACGCAGCAATGCAGATCCTGAAAAGCAAGAAAAAAATTGAAAAAGCGCTCGTCGCTGAAGGGACGAAGTTTCCGGAAGCGGAAGCGTTATTGAAAAGCCGCAGAATCCCTGTTCAGCGGGTCAGCCGCCGGGAATTGGATAAGTGCTGCATGGATACGCACCATCAGGGGATCGCGCTGTATTGCGAGGATTACAAAACAGTCAGCGTGGACGAAATGCTGAACCGCATTCCAAGCGGCAAGCTGGGCACGATCGTCGTTCTGGACGAGCTGGAAGATCCGCACAATCTGGGAGCGGTGCTGCGGACCTGCGACGCGGTCGGCGCTGACGGCGTGATCCTGCGCAAGAACCGCTCGGTATCGCTGAACTCGACGGTCGCCAAAGTATCCACCGGCGCAATCGAAACGGTACCGGTGGCGATGGTCGCCAATCTGACCCAGACGCTCAGGCAACTGAAAGAAAAGGGCTATTGGGTTTACGGTACGGATATGCGCAATGCCCAGGATTACCGCCAGCCGGCTTTTGATACGCCCGTGGCGCTGGTGATCGGCTCGGAGGGCAAAGGTATTTCCCGGCTGGTCAAAGAAGAATGCGACGTGATGCTGACGCTGCCGATGGAAGGCACGATTTCCTCACTGAACGCTTCGGTCGCCTGCGCTGTCTTGCTTTATCAGATCCATGCGAAACGTTTCCCTCTGAAATAACAGGAGGATAGACGATGTGTGAGGAAATGTCCACAGACAACGAACTGCTTTATATGATCCGCCAACAGGACGACTGGGCGGTGGAGAATCTGCTGAACAAATACAAGCCGATGATCTGCGGGATGATTTTCAAGCTCTCTCAGCTGGACAGCTGCTCGGTTTCCAGCGAGGCATACAAGGAAGATCTTGAGCAGGAAAGCCGGATGATGCTGATCGGCGCCGCGGAGAATTACCGGGAAGATTATCCCTGCTCCTTTAAAACCTATTTGCAGAATTGTCTGCGGAAGCGCCTGCTGACGATTTACCGGCATTCTCAATGTTCCAGCGACGCCGCGTTTTATGCCTGCGATTCGCTGGATACGATGGTCGGCGAGGACCGGGGAATGTATAAGGCGGACACGCTGGCCTCCAACGACCGGTTCTTTGACCCTGTCTATCGCTTCACCTTAAACGAAGCGGCGAAGCAGGTAAAACAGCTGCGGCGCTACTTCACGCCGAAGGAATGGCAGATTCTGTGTCTGTCGCTGGACAACACATCCTATCAGGAAGCTGCGGCGATTTTAAACATCTCCCGGAAAAGCTATGGCAATCAACTGGGGCGAATTCGCAGGAAACTCGAGCACATCCTCAGGAAATTTTCCGAAGAGGCTTGAAAAGAGCACGGGATGGTGCTATAATCCGCTTAAGTTAAGGGTTATTTGACGAACCCTTTTCTTTATGGTAAAGTGGATAAGCACGGTAAGGAGGGACCTCGATGGCGAAAGAAACAAAAGTGATTCTGACATGCACAGAGTGCCTTTCACGCAACTATGTTACACACCGGAATCCCAAGACGCATAATCAACGTCTTGAACTGATGAAATATTGTAAAAAATGCGGCAAACATACACTTCATAAAGAAACGAAGTAGGAGGATACAGATATGTTAAAATGGTTTAGTTTCAGCGGTATCTCCAAAGAAGTCAAGCGAATTCGCTGGCCGAAGAAAGAAGAACTGGGCGGAAATTCAGTGGAAGTTTTGATTTTCTGCGCGTTTTTCGGCGTCTTCTTCGTCGCCTGTGAGTTTTTCGTTTCCTTCTTCCTCAAATTAATCGGGATCGGAGCGTAAGTCATGACAGAGTCCAAGAAAGAATGGTATGTCGTCAATACCTACGCCGGCCATGAGAACCGGGTTAAGGAAAACCTGCAGCGTCGTGTGGACACGATGGGCATTTCCGATTATCTGTTCCGCATCCTGGTCGCCGAGGAACCGGAGATTGAATACAAAAACGGAAAAAAAGTAGAAAAAATGCACAACCTGTTCCCAGGATATCTGTTCGTGGAAATGATTATGACGGATGAAGCCTGGTATATCGTTCGAAATACGCCGGGCGTCACCGGATTTATCGGATCCAGCGGCGGCGGCGCGAAGCCGTTCCCGGTCTCCCCGGAAGAAATTGATTCGATCCTGCGCCGGATCGGCATGAGCGACCGCAAGGTCAGCGTCAATTTCACGACGGGTGACCGCGTCAAGATTCTGACCGGACCGTTCAGCGGAATCGAAGGCTCGATCGACGCGATGAACGACGATACTCAGACCGCCACGGTTCTGTGCATCCTGTTCGGCCGTGAAACGCCGACCGAGATCGCGTATAACGATCTGGAAAAAGTTGAACTGTAAATATCGAAAGAAGCAGTCCTGAATTCAGGGCTGTTTTTTTATTGCCTGTCCCCCTTTCAAGCATTTCTTCGCGGCGAGGCGCGGAAGCCGGAAATTCGTTGTTTCCGGTTTTTATTATGCCTGCGAAGAGGGTTAACGCCTGAATGGAAACCGCAAGGAAAACGTTTGACGCTTGCAGGAAACACCCTCGTTTTTTTCTGCACGGTATTTCGTGCAAAACCTCAAAAACCAGATTGCACGAATCAACGATTCCGCAGCCCGCTTATGCTAAGATGAAGCCGGAAAGGAGAACGCTTATGACACTACTTTATTTCATCGTTTCTCCCCGGGGCTTAAATCCATGGCCGCAAAAAAGCCGCTGCTGGAATGACCCCGGTCAGCTTGCGGTCCCGGCGCCGTCGGTCCGCTTATGTTAACGCAGCGGCAGCAGGGAATCGTGCGCTGGCTGGCGGACAACTGCGGTCAGTTTCATTCCGCCGCCGCGCTGGCCCAAATCAGCGGCGTCAGCGTGCGCACTGTGAAAAGCGAGATCGCGGCGATCCGTCAGGAAATTAATTCGTCAGCCGTGATGGAATTGATCGCGGTACCTTCCAAGGGCTACCAGCTTTTAATTCATGATCCGCAGCAGGCCGCACTCTTACTGAAACACATTCAGAACCCGCCGCAAAGCGCTTCGCTGAACGAACAGCCGATGCGGATTAAAATCATTTTGCTGAAGCTGCTCGATCACACCGGCTATGTGCGCAAGCGCTGGCTTCTGCAGCAGCTGAACATCTCGGACTCCACGCTGTATCTTGACTTGAAAGCCGTTCGGAAAATCCTTGTCCAATACAATCTGGAACTGACCTATCGCTCCGGCAGCGGATATCGGATTGAAGGACTGGAACAGGACAAGCGAACCTGTCTGGCCCGCGAAGATATTTATTCGCTGACGGAAGAGACCCATGAAACAAAAGCCAATCTGAAACGAATCACGGAGCTGAAAGAATTGCTTGTGGAAATCTTCCTTGAAAATGAATATAAAATCAGCGAAGTGCTGCTGGAAAGTCTGATCATCCATCTGCTTCTGACGCTGCAGCGGATTGAAAAAGGCTATTTCATTGAAGTCGGATCGACTAAGCGCAGCGTGACGGAAAAGGAAACGAAGATCGCCCGCGATATCCTGCGCCGCTGCACAACGGTGCCCGGCAGCCGGTTAGGCGAGGAGATCAATTATCTGGCCATCAATCTGCGCGGCAAGCGGGATTACGACGACTTTGCGGGCGTTTCGGAAGAGATCAATGTGTTCATCATGGATTCGCTGGAGAAAATCCACGTCGAATACGGCGTTGACTTCACCCGCAGCATTGATCTGAAAATCGCGCTGGCGCTCCATTTTGTGCCGCTGCTTTCGCGCATGCAGAACAACCGTCAGCTGAAAAATGTGCTGTTGACGGAAATCAAGCAGACCTTCCCGTTTGCCTTTGACATTGCCAATTATTTCAGCCTGTTGATCGACGATCATTATCACGTGCGCATCAGCGAGGATGAAGCGGCGTATTTCACGCTGTATTTCAATTACGGACTGGAAAACATCACGATGAATTCGGAAGGCAAGAAAATTCTGGTCATCAGCAGTCTCAAGCCGAGCGAAACGATTCTGCTGCGGCAGAAGATCGATCAATGGTTCCGCAGGCAGCTGCTTCAGCTTGATTTTGTGAATCCGCTGGATCTGAGCCGGATTGATCCGGCTAGCTACGACGCGATGTTTACAACGGAAACCAAGGACACCGTTACCCGCGGAGCCGCCGTGCGGATCAGCCTGTTTCCGACGGAGAAAGATTTTGCCAAGATGAATCTGGCGATCAACGGCTACGACAGCGTCGATTCCATCCTGTCCCGCTTTTCTTTGGATCTGTTCTGGCATGGGGAAGCGCAAACACGCCGGGAAATCGTGGGGCGGCTGATCACGATGGCGTCCCGCTCCTGCCGTCTGCCGAAGAAATTTGAGGAACTGGTGCGGGAACGGGAGAAGCTCAGCTCGACCTATTTCGGCAATCAGGTTGCGATGCCTCATCCGCTGTATCCGATCACAGCGCAGACGTTCATTGCCGTGGCGGTGCTGGATAAACCGATCGTCTGGGATACCGGTCAGAAAGTGCGGATCGTCATGCTGGTTTCCACGGAGATGAACAACCCCAAGGCGTTTCAGCTGTGGCCGTATCTATCGTCGTTAGTTTGCGAACCGCAGCGGGTGACGGAAATCCTGCGCGAAGGATCGTATGAAAACTTCATCGCCGTTTTCCGGGCTGCGCTGCTTGATAAATTTTGACATTGCACGAAGCAACCGTGTAAAGGATAAAACGACGTAGGGAATTAAGAATGATAGAATGCAGATACAACCGATGATCTGCATTTCCTCATAAAAAGAAAGGAGGGACATTGTGACAGGCATTCTCATAGCGACGCATCACAATTTAGCCGGGGCTTTCCTCGAAACCGTGGAAATGATCGCCGGCAAGCATGACTTTGTGGAAAGCGTGGGTCTTTGCGCAGGGCAGGATCCGGAGGACTTCGGCCGATTGATTGCCGACAAGATCGAACAGTTTCATCAGCGTGGTTATCAAGAGGTAGTGGTGATGCTGGATTTGTTCGGCGGCACGCCGTGCAACCAGACGATCCGGCTCTTGCGGACATATCCTTTGCAGGTGGTGGTCGGCGTCAATCTGCCGATGATCCTGCAGGCGGTATTGTCCAATCGTGAAGACGTAACCGCGCAGCAGCTGATTGCCATGGCGGTGGAAAACGGCCGCAGCGGCATCTTCGACGCCGGTGCGCGGATTCAGAGTTTGACAGAGGAGGAATAACAGATGAGTATCGTATTGGCACGCATCGACGACCGTCTGATTCACGGACAGGTCATGACGTCCTGGCTGAATTATACCGGGGCTAACAAAATTATTGTCATCGACGATGTTACGGCGAAGGATTCGTTTCTGACGATGATCATTAAAACGTTGGTTCCGGCCAACATTGTCACGCAGGTGACGACGGTGGCGGACAGCCCTGCGGTGATCAAGGGGCTGCAGGATCACGACAAGGCGATCATTCTGGCGAAAACCCCGGAAGCCTATGTGCGTCTGGCACAAAACGGCGTGACTTTGACCCGGGTCAATCTTGGCGGGATGGGGATCAAGCCGGGCCGTAAAACCATCTACAAGAATATCTCTGCCAGCGAAGCGGAAATCAGCCAGCTGAAGCAGCTGATTGATCAGGGGATTCCGGTCGAGATTCAGATGGTGGCAGAAGATCCGGCGATCGATTTCAAACGGTTTATTTAATTAGAAGAGGTGATTGATGTGAGTATTTCGTTGTTTCAAGCCTTTCTGATGGGCGTTGTTTATTATCTGGGCATCATCGGAACGCCGTGGACAACCGTCCTCGGTTCAGCCAGCTTGTTTCAGAAGCCGCTGGTCGCGGGCACCCTCGTCGGTTTGATCTTAGGGCATCCGACCGAAGGCGTCATCATCGGTGCGGCGATCCAGCTGCCGTATATCGCGTTTATTTCAGCCGGCGGTACGATTCCATCCGATCCGGGTCTGGCCGGGGTGCTGGGCACGGCGTTTGCGATTGTCGGTCATGTCGATCCGGCGACCGCGATCACGATTGCGATTCCGTTCGGCTTGTTGGGCACCGTGGTCTGGGTGCTGCATATGACGATTGACGTCGCGTTTGTCCACATGGCGGATAAAGCGGCCGAACAGGGCGATCTGAAAAAGGTCTGCTTCCTGCACGTCGTCCCGCCGCAGATCGTGGCGTTTGCGATCAGCGTCATTCCGGTCATGCTCGGCGCGTATTTCGGTGCGGATTACATGGCGCGCCTGGTTGCAATGTTAAGCAACGACGTGCTGCATGTCCTGCAGGTCATCGGCGGCGTGCTGCCGGCTTTGGGCGTAGCGATGAATCTGCGCTCGATCAGCCGTCCCAACAGCATGGCGTTCTACATGATTGGCTTCATCTTGAGCGTGTATCTCGGTTTGGATACGATCGTCATCGCCGTGCTGGGCTTCATCATCGCCTGGTTCTACACCCAGCTGCAGAAAGAGAACGGTTAGGAGGAAATAATTATGGAACAGAATAAAGAACGGAAAACACTGAGCAAAAAGGACGTTGTGAAGTCCTTCTGGCGCTGGACCTTTTTCTCCCACGCCAATTACAATTATGAACGGCTGGCCGGGACGGGCTTCTGTCATGCGATGGCGCCGATCATTGAAAAGCTGTACAAGGACAACCCGGAAGAATACAAGGCGGCGGTTCAGCGGCATATCGAGTTCTATAATACGGAACCGCACTTCGGCGGCGTGATCAACGGCATGGTCATTGCGATGGAAGAAGAACGGGCCAACGGCGCGCCGATTTCCGACGAAGCGATCAACGGCATTAAAACCGGCCTGATGGGACCGTTTGCCGGAATCGGGGATACGCTGTGGCAGGGAACCTTGACGCCGATCCTGCTTTCGATCGGAATCTCGCTGGCGTCCTCCGGCAGTCTGGCCGGACCGCTGGTCTATGCCGTTTTGATGATGGGGATTATGTTAAGCATCGCGTATTATGTCTGGATGACCGGCTACAAGCTGGGCAAGGAAGGCTTGCAGCGGATTCTGGAAAGCAATCTGATCAAAAAGGTGATCACCGGAGCCAGCGCTCTGGGCGCGATTGTCATGGGTGCGCTGACGGCAGGGTTTGTCAGCGTGTCGACACCGCTTTTGATCAACATTCAGGGCGCCGGCATGAGCGTGCAGACAGATATTCTCGACAAGCTGTTCCGCGGCCTGCTTCCGCTGGCGCTGACGCTGGGCACGCTGTATTTATTGAAGAATAAGAAAGTCAAGGCGACGAAAGTCATGGCGCTGCTGATCGTCATTGCGGCCGTCGGGGCGATTATCGGGTTGTTCTGATGCGTGATAATTTAATGACCTTGACCAGCGAGGAGCGCAATCCCGCTTCAGTGAATCTGCCGCACATGAGCGTCGCGGAATCCACGGCGCTGATGAATCGGGAAGACCAAGCCTGTACGAAAGCGGTCAGGGAGGTGCTGCCCGAAGTCAACGAGACGATCGAACAGTGCATCGCCGCTTTGCGGCGCGGGGGCCGGATCATCTTCACCGGCGCGGCGCATTCCGGCTATCTGGGCATGCTGGACGCCTACGAGGCCAACGCGACCTTCGGCACCCACGGCGAATTTGTTTCCATCGTGGCAGGCAATTTCACCGATATCATGAAGACTGACGGCAGCGCGGAGGACAGCGCGGAAAACGGCGCGCTGGATTTGCAGGCCCGGGAGGTTACGGCTAAGGATTTTGTGATCGGAATCAGCTCGTCCGGACGGACGCCCTATGTCATCGGCGCGCTATCCTGGTGCCAAAAACAGGGGATCCCCTGCGCCGGACTGGTCAATAACAAGCATTCGCTGGTCAGCGAGGTCTGCGATCGGGTCATGGCGCCGGTGCCGGGGCCGGAGGTCATCACGGGATCGACGCGATTGAAAGCGGGAACCTGCCAGAAGATGATTCTGAACATGATCACGACGGTGACGATGGCGCAGCTGGGCAATGTGTATGAGAATCTGATGATCAACGTGCCGCCGGTCAGCGACAAGATGCGCACCCGTCTGGCGTATATTCTGACTCAGGCGACCAGCTGTACGCTGGATAGAGCACGGCAGTTGTTAACAGAATGCGAATATCAGATTAAACCGGCCCTGATCATGGAGCTGAAGCACGTCAGCCGGGAAGAAGCGCAGACACAGCTGAACGCCGCAGGCGGCAACCTCAATCAGATTTTATAGAAAAGCGCAGCGATCTGAGGCGAAAGGCAGGAACGGAAAAAAAGGAAAACAACCAAATCAGGTAAAATAAACAAGCAAATCTGAACCATAAAAAAGCGAGGCTGACATTTCGATCGGCTTCGCTTTTTTTGCGTTATCATTGCTTCAAATCAAGATTTTTTCCACCATCCGGTACAGTGTCGGTTTCAGGTGATCAATCGGCGCCGGCTGTTCCTCGATGATCGAGGTGTAGCAGACCGAGCCGACCAGCTCGACGATCATGTAGATCATCCGGAACGCTTCGTCCCGGTCAAACCGCCGCAGCTGCGGATAATTTAACAATTCCTCCAGAATCTGCGTGATTTCCGCCTGATTGCCTTCGCTGAGAACCTCCATCACCAACGGCCATGAGAAATTCCGCTCGATCAGTTTCAGCACCGCTTTATTCGCTTTGAAATACTCGATGATCATGTCGATAAAGCACAAGACTGACGGCAGGAAATCCTGAATGCCCCGCTCCTTCGTTTTGGTATATGCGCGGATGACGATCTGCGAGCTGATCTGGATGACGAGATGCTTCATGATATCCTCTTTATCATGAAAGTACAAATAAAACGTTCCCTTGGCGACCTTGGCCCGATTCACGATATCGTCAATCGTGGTTTTGGCAAATCCCTTGGTCAGAAAACACTGATAGGCCGAGCTTAGTAAATCACCCTGTTTCTGTTCTTTCTGTTGTTTTAATGTACGCCGGGCCATATTCTCACTTCCTCAGCCTCATTGTAACATACCTTAAATCAGAGTCAAATCAAAATGACTAAAAGTCAATCTGATAGACAAATTCGCCGATCCGTCTATTGACCATCAGTCATTTCGGAGGTATTCTGTCTGACGTAATGACTGATAGTCATTTGAAAGGGAGAGTGATCTGCAGTGAGGAAAATTGCAGAACAGATCGTAAAAAAACGAATTCTGATTCTGGCGCTGGCGACGGTGCTGTTGGTTCCGTCGTTGATCGGCTATATCAACACCCGCATCAATTATGATATTTTGAGCTATTTGCCGGATCAGCTGGATTCCATCGAGGGCCAGGACATCCTGGATCAGGAATTCCATTCCGCCAGTATGGCGATTGTTACCGTTGAAAACATGGAGAAAAAACAGGTTGACCGGATCGCGGACAAAATCCGCGCGATCGACGGCGTCCGCGACGCGATGGGGCTGGGGGATTTCTTACAGACCATGCCTTCGGAAATGATTCCGGAAGACTTGCGGAAAATGCTGGATAACGGCGACTGCCAGCTGATGATGGTCACGTTTGAAGAAGGCAACGGATCCGACCGGACGCTGAAGGCCGTCGACGAGATTAAATCGCTGATGAATTCCCAGATGTTCTTAGGCGGTCTGGCGGCCGTCATCAACGACACGAAAATGTTGATCGAACAGGAACTGCCGCTGTATGTGGCGGTCGCGGTCGGGTTATCCTTAGTCGTTTTATTTCTGGGCTTACGTTACAGTGTGGCGCCGTTCATCTTCTTATTGGGGATCCTGTACGCCGTGCTGTATAACTTCGGAACCAATATTTTCTTAGGTGAGGTTTCCTATATCACCTCCGCTCTGGCGGCGATTTTGCAGCTGGCGGTGTCGATGGACTTCTCGATCTTCTTGTTGGAACGCTATGACGAGGAACTGCACAAGGGATTGAAAAGTCAGGAAGCGATGACTGAAGCCGTCGTCAACACCTTTACCGCGATCAGCGCCAGTTCGCTGACCACAATCGCCGGATTCCTGGCGATGTGCATCATGGATTTGAAGCTGGGCACCGATATGGGCGTCGTCATGGCGAAGGGCGTTGTGCTGGGCGTGTTCTCGGCCGTGGTGATTCTGCCAGCGCTGATTCTGGTCTTCGACAAGCCGATTCACAAACATAAGCACAAGGTTTTAATTCCCAAGCTGCAAGGCGTTGCCAACTTTACGACAAATCACTATAAAGGCATTCTGATCGCGGCCGTCGCGCTGTTGATTCCGTTTGCCGCGGCGCAGAAAAAAACCGACGTGTACTACAACCTGCTGGACTCGCTGCCGCAGGATCTGACATCCACCGCCGGCACACAGAAGCTGCGCGATGAATTCGACATGCCGACGACCAACTTCATTCTCGTCAGCGATCAGCTCAGCAGCACACAGATGGACGCGGTGCTGGAGGCGATTGAAACGACGGATGGGATCAATTCCGTTGCGACATTAGATCGGTTTTTAGGCGCCGGGATTCCGGAAGAGATGCTTCCGGAAGGGATTCGTTCTGTCTTTAATGCCGGCGGATGGAAGATGATCATGGCGAATTCCAGCTACACCTCGGCGACGCATGAACAAAACGCGCAGATCACCGAGCTGGAAAACCGTGTCAAGGCGATCGATCCGACGGCGTTAGTTACCGGCGAGGGCGCGCTGAACCGCGATCTGGTGCTGATCGCCGATCACGATATTCAGATGGTCAACATCGTTTCCATTTTGGCGGTTTTCCTGATCATCGCGATTTCATTTAAGTCGCTGAGCGTGCCGATTGTGCTGGTTGCGGCGATTGAAATGGCGATTACGATCAACATGGGCATTCCTTATTTTCAAGGGGAAACGATACCGTTTATCGCCAGCATCGTCATCGGGACGATCCAGCTGGGTGCAACGATCGACTACGCGATTCTGACGATGACGCGCTACCAGGAGGAACGCCGGCGGGGCAAGGATCGGAAAGCGGCCGTACAGACGGCGGTCTACGCGTGCAGTTCGTCGATCCTGACCAGTGGTTTGAGCTTCTTCGCGGCCACTGTGGGCGTGTCGCTGGTTTCCAAAATCGATTTGATCCGCTCGTTGTGCGGCATGTTGGCGCGGGGCGCGCTGATCAGCATGGCGGTCATTCTGCTCGTGCTGCCGGCCTTGTTAATGGTCTTCGGCGGCGTTATCGAAAAAACATCATTTCAATTTCTGAATAAAAAAGGAGAGGAATCACGATGAATAAAAAAGGAAGTTGGCTGACGCTGGCCCTTTCCGGGGTGCTGGCGCTGAATCTGTGCACGCCGGTACACGCGGAGGACAAGCCAGACGAAGGCACGAAAAAGGAAGAAACCGTCTATGCCTTTCTGGATTGGCAGGGACAGCTGAAATCCGCGACAGTCAGCGAATGGCTGCATAACGAACAGGGCTTCCGCCAGACGGCGGATCAGAGTATCCTGGAAAATATCAAGAATATCAAAGGCGATGATCTGCCTGAACAAAACGGCACGTCGCTAATGTGGAATTCCGACGAGCATGACCTGTACTACCAGGGCACAACGACGGCTGAGCTGCCGTTAACGATGGAGGTCAGTTACCAATTCAATGGCAAGCGTGTGGATCCGCATGAGATCGTCGGCCAGAGCGGCTCCCTGATGATCACGATCAAGCTGATCAATCATCTGGAAACAACGGAAACGATCAACGGGAAGACGAAGTATATTTCCACGCTGTTCCCCTGCGCGATTGTCACCGATCTGCCGACCGAAACGTTTAAGGATGTAAAGGCGGAAGACGGTTTGATTTTGAATGAATCGAAGAACCAGATCGTTGCCCTGGCCACGGTGTCGGGGATGAGCCAGATGCTGAAGGATTCCGACGTCAGCGCGCTGGATGACGTGAAGGATAAGCTGAAAGATGAATTCGTGATCACGGCGAATGTGGAAAACTTTGAAATGCCGTCGATCATTCTGGCTGCGGCCGGGACTTCCAATCTGGAAGACAAGGAGGTCGACCGCAGTGATCTCGATAAACTGACTGACGGCGTCGATGATCTGAAGGACGCTACGGCGAAGATCTTAGACGGCACGGTGCAGCTGCATGACGCGAATATCGAACTGAATGATAAGATGGGAGAATTCCAGTCAAAATACAAGGAATTCTCAGATGGGTTAAATACTGCCGTGACTTCGTCGAAGGAGCTGAAGGAAGGGGCGCAGAAGCTGTCGGATGGCGTTGGTCAGATTCAGACGCAGTTAACGGCGATGCTGCAGAAATACAACCTGACGGACGAACAGCTGATGGGACTGCTTCAACAGCTGAACGGCAGCCTGACACAGCTGCAGGGCGCTTCGGCGTTAATGGAACAGCTGGCCGGCAGCATGCAGGCGCTGGCAACGATGCCGCAGGCAACCGGCGACGCGATTCGGGCGGCCGGTCAGAGCGATGAATTTAACAATACCTGGGCTGCCGTGACCGAGCAGGTCAGAGCGGGCGTTAAGCAGAACTTGCCGGCGGTGAACGTGGAAATGGATCAGAACGCGTTAGTCTCCGCGATTGGCTCTGCGCTGGCGGAACAGGGGGTGGCCGAGGAAGAAATTCCGGGCTTAACCCAGGCGATTGCGGGAAAAGTCGGCGAACAGCTGAATGCCCAGCTGGGCAGCGCGCAGGAAAGGATCGCGGCCGGCTTGGGTCAGGCGGTAGATGCCGGCGTCGATACGATGAGTGGTTATGGCAAGCAGGCGGCGGTGGGAACGGTTGATCAGATCGCTCAAACCGTGCAGGATACAATGAGCGCCAAGGTTCAGGAAATGGCGGGCTTGATGAGCCAGGCGCAGCAGCTGACGACGGAAATGACGGCGATGATCGACAATATCAACGGCATGATCGAACAGATCGGCGGCGTTGATGAACTGAAAAACGCGCTGGCCGGCTTGCAGCAGCTGCCGGAAGGCTTAAAGGACTTGAAGGAAGGCACAGATCAGCTGGCGGCAGGAACCGTGGCGATGAATGCCGGATTGGATAAGCTGAACGGCGCGTCCGGGGACATTACCGACGCCATCAACAAGTTTAAAGACGCAACGCAGGAGCTGGCTGAGAAAACCGGCGAATTGAACGACGGCGTTGATGAATTCAGCCGTGAAGGAATCGACGAGTTAAGCGGGAAAGTCACCGATGCGATGGACGATCTGAACGATGTGCTCGATACCGCGAAAGCGGCGCTGGATCAGTCGAAGGAATACCGCAGCTACGCCGGCGCCGCGGACACGATGGAAACTTCGGTGAAGTTCATCATGAAGACGGATGAAATTAAACTGCCGGAAGAAAAAACAACGGTGGTGGAAACAAAGACGGAAGTGAAGACTTCTTTCTGGGATCGGGTAAAGAATTTATTCCATTAACAGATATGAAAGCTTAAGGAAATACACAAGGAAATCGGACAGCCATGTTCAATTTCCTTTTTTCTTTTCTGTGAGGATTAAGGGGGAGGTCTTAAGGGAGAAATTGTTCTTCGTTTACTATGAAATCTGAGGGAACCTGTTTAAAAGTCGTTCTTCTTCTATAGAAAGGGGAAGCGAAGGAAGGGGATTGATAACGCCGGCAGAGTCTCGAAAAATCCTGAACTGAATGAAACACTTTTCATAAAAATTTTTAATTTATAGCAATTTATGTCAAATTTCATCAAAATAAACAAGGCTTTTTCAAAAAAACCGCAATATTAGAAGTGATGGGAGATGAAAGAAATGATC
>NZ_CFQZWI010000067.1:0-16721 GCF_986127675.1 Holdemania sp.
CCGATCTTTATAGTCATTTACGCGTTCAATTTCTACTCTCTTTTCTTAATCTTCCGAACAATTTCGGTAACTTTTACTTACCTTGCGCAGATATAGCGCAGACTTTCACAAGTTGAAAGCTGTGGAATAATAAAACGACTGCACCGAAGAGATTTTTTGTGTTTCGCAAGAAAAACCTCCGTTCACAAAAGAACCGAGGTTGATCTAAAATTGATTTCCCGCTGACTTTCAGGATTGGCCCATTCCCCGCTTATGATTCAGGTAGGCGCGATTATGCAGATAAGAAGCGTCGGCTGGCTTCAGGGCGCCCGCCTTCTCGTTAGCCTGCCAGGCTTCATCCCATTTCTGCATCTGATCATAGCAGCAGCACAGCCAGATCCAGGGAATATAGCCATAGCAGTCGAGATTCACAAAACCACCCCGATCCAAGGGCAAAGGTAGTGTTGTTGCCAGCTTGTACCAGAAAACAGCACATTCCCAATTTTTTTCCAGATAGAAATAACGTCCCAGTCCGCAGCAGATTTCTCCGCGCGGAGGTGCATAACGCAGGGCCTGGATCAGACTTGAAAATTCTTTTTGCCTTTGCTTTAAGGCGTGCCAGCAGCGGGCCATGCTCAAACAGGCGTCAATCTTATTTTCTGACCAGCCGGCAGGATCGTTCAGGAACATTTCGTATTCTGCCAAAGCTTCTTCATAGCGCTGATGATCAGCCAGTTCCCGCGCGTAATAGTACCGCTGGCGGATATCCAACGTGCCCGCCTGTTTTAATTTTTCCAAAATCCGCAGATTACGCTGCGGATCTGCACAATGCACCTTATGATGTTCGATGGCGATATCACTGACATAACGACGAGGAACAAAGGGGATTGTTTCATGCACCGCGCCTTGCCAACGCAGATGTGCGCCGCGCCGGATCAGGCGTTCCCGAGGAAAGCTGAACGTGGGCCGGCCTTCACTGTCAAAGGCTGTCCGATACTGCATGACGACCATATCGCAGCGCTCGTCCAGCGTTTGTTTCAGCGCAAGCAGTTTTTCAAGCTGATCCGCAGGCACGATGTCATCCGCATCCAGCCAGAGAATAAAATCCTGACTGGCCTGATCAAAGGAATAATTCCGGGCTGCCGCAAAATCATCTATCCAGGGAAAATCATAAATTTCAGCCTGATGACGAGCGGCAATCGCACGGGTTTGATCGGTCGAGCCTGTATCCACAATAATCATTTCATCCACGGCTTTTGCAACGCTGCTTAAACAGCGATCCAAAACGTCTTCTTCATTTTTAACGATCATACACAAACTGATTGTAATCATACCTGATCTCCTTTTCCATTCTCACTCTCCTACCCCATGTCATTCGCAGCGCGTTGTGGTTCAACATGAACGCAACGGACAAGGGGTGTCGGCCTTTGTGCGTCAGCTTTGAGTTCTGCGTAATTTTACAATGGTCATTGTCAGCGTGCATTCCGTGACGGTTTGGGCAGCGTTGAACGTCAGCGTAAATGAAGTTGAGGCCGGGACGTCGATGATCATGGATACCGCGCCGAAGGCACTGGATCGTTCGAGGGCCGTCATAAAATAAATACCGAATTCAATGTGTGCCGCATTGTTATAAAACGGAGTTACCTGGATAAAAGTCGGCGCCATCGTCAACGCTGAAACTTGATAATCAATTTTATAAAAACCGGCGGCCAGCGTCACCCGTGTCGGTTCGCTCAACGTAATATTGCCGGTCGGATCCGCGATCGACTGACTCATTGGAATCAGCGCACCGTTAGCAAACTGCGCACCGAAGTTTACAAACGAAGCAAAAATATCATCGGGAATAGGCCCTGCCGGACCAGTAGGGCCAGGATTTCCGGTTGCGCCAGTTTCGCCGGGAGCCCCTGTTGGTCCTGTGGGACCTGGTATTCCCTGAGGACCTGTCGGCCCCGTCGCTCCCGTTACTCCGGAGAGACCTTGAGGACCCGTTATTCCAGGATTGCCCATCGGTCCCTGAATACCCTGAGGACCGGCAGGACCCGTTGGGCCGGGTAGACCGACAGGCCCTGGATTGCCTTGAGGACCCGTCGGGCCTGTATTTCCCATTGCACCGGCTTGGCCAGGAATTCCCTGCGGTCCGGGATTCCCTGTTGGTCCTGTTGCCCCGGTAAGTCCTTGTATCCCTTGAGGGCCTGTCGGGCCAGGAATTCCCTGCGGTCCGGGATTGCCAGTCGGTCCTGTTGCCCCGATAAGCCCTTGTATCCCCTGAGGGCCTGTCGGGCCGGGAATACCCTGTGGGCCAAGAGGGCCTTGAGGACCTGCAGGTCCCGGTCTTCCCGGAATACCTTGTTCTCCCTGCGGACCGGCTGGACCTCTTTCTCCTTCCGGTCCCGGCATTCCCGGATATCCCTGCGGTCCACGTTCACCGCGCGGACCGACGGGACCCGGACATCCCCGCGGCCCCCTAGGTCCTCGAGGCCCCGGGCAGCAGCCGGAACATTCGCAAGAATGATTCTGATTATCCCAATCCAGAGATGAAGCATAATCTCTGTTTTTCATTTGCGTCACCTTCTTTCGATCACCGTCATTCTATGTTTTTAATGCGGAACCGGCTTTGTGTCAGCCTAACACAAATCTGTTTTTTCAAAAAAACAGCCGGCTGTCAGTGAAGGCTGACAGACCGGTTGTTTATAAAGCACCTGAAATCAAATTTATCTTCCCGTTTTATTCTTCAAGCAAAAGCTTAACGATACTCAAAACTTATTATTTATTCTTCTTCTACAAAGTCCAAATCCAGTTTCTTTACGGTTAACGTCGCCGCTACGCCAACGCCCAGCGTCAAATTTAAAGCATAAGGCGCATAAACGATCAGTTCCAGGACATCCCCGGCAAACAGTTGCTCAATGACGCTGCCAGAATAAATGGATTCTACCCCAACAGCCAATAAATGCGTTACCTCCGTACTGTCAATCGGAGCTCCATTTCGTCTTACTTCAAGCGAAACTTCAGTACCTAAAGAAGAAGAGCCATTGAACATATAGTTGATCTCATAAATACCTGAATGTTCGATTGTTAAGCTATCCGCCATTCCGGTTCCCACACCATTGATCGGCATCAGCAGAGGGAGCGGAATTCTTTCAGGCACATTCGGATTTAAGAATAATGTCTGTTCCGTCTTGTTATAGCGTCCGCCATAATAAAGCAGACCGCCGCCCCCGCCTGCACCGGTGGCACCCGTTGGACCGGTTGGACCCATTTCCCCATCGGCCCCAGTTGGACCGGTTGGACCCATCGCCCCATCTGCGCCCGTTGGACCGATTGGACCAGGTTCTCCTGCTAATCCCTGAGCACCATCAGCGCCAGTTGCACCGGTAGCTCCAGTTGCGCCTGTAGCTCCCGTAGCGCCAGTCGGACCCGTTGGACCCGTCGCACCGGTTGGACCTGTAGGGCCGATTGGACCCGTAGCGCCTGTCGCACCGCCGGCTCCGATATTGCCAGTGGCCCCAGTTGGACCGATTGGGCCCGTCGGACCGGTGATGCCTTGAATACCTGAAGGACCCGTAGCACCTGTGGCTCCCGTAGCACCGGTCGGACCCGTTGGGCCGATTGGACCGGTTGGTCCCGTCGGCCCTGTAATACCTTGAATACCAGAAGGACCTGTCACGCCAGTAGCTCCCGTAGCGCCAGTCGGACCCGTTGGGCCGATTGGACCGATCGGACCGGTGACGCCAATAAATCCTTGTGGTCCCTGCGGACCGGTGGCGCCAACAGGACCTGCGACGCCTTGCGGACCCGTGGCACCGGTAACGCCGGCAAACCCTTGCGGACCTTGCGGACCGGTTGCCCCCGTCGGGCCGATTGGGCCGGTTGGACCTGTCGCACCGGTAACGCCTGCGAGACCCTGAGGACCTTGTGGTCCTTGCGGGCCTTGAGCTCCGGTATTTCCCATCGGGCCTTGAATTCCCTGCGGGCCTTGCGGACCCGTGGCTCCGGCGGCTCCGGTTGGACCGGTTGGACCCACAGGCCCCTGAATTCCCGGATTTCCCATTGGACCTTGCGGCCCTGTCGGACCGGTTGCCCCGGTAAATCCTCGCGGACCCTGAGGACCCGGATATCCCCGCGGACCGATCGGACCTCGGGCTCCGGTTACCCCTTGAGGACCGATTGGCCCAGGTTCACCTTGCGGACCTTCTGGTCCCCGGCAGCCACGAGGGCCCTGCGGACCCTGGGGACCCGGACAGCCCCGCGGACCCATCGGGCCCTGTTCGCCACGACAGCCTCGCGGACCTTGCGGACCGGTTGGGCCGGTGCAGCAGCACCCCGGACGCGGCGGACGGCAGGAACGAGCATCTTCTTCCTCCTGCCAGTCGATTGGGCTTGAGGCATAATGTCTTCGATCATCGTTCATCATCTTCACCTGCTTTCAGAATGAGAGTTCTCATTCAACCCATACTATGGCAATTCTTTCCCGTTCCTTTGACGCCGGCCCAGCCGAAGCTGGAAATTCGATATCTTTTTTCTAACAGTGTGCCGATTTAGGCTAAAAACGCAGGTTCATTCCCTATGAAAAATATTCAGTTTATTTCGCAGACATAACCACATGCTTATAAGCTTTCCTGCATCCACCTTCAGTTTGTTGCGGGTAAATCTGCTTGATATTTTAAAACGATAAGGATGGAATTTACTTTTTCCATGTTGTCTACAATAAACGGCTTCCGTCATTGATCTGACAATTTTTTCTCTATATTGCCGCTGGCTGTCGGGCCTCCTTTCTATATTGGAGAGGATTTACCAACACTTTAAACTCTGCAGCTGCGCGCAGGGGACAGAGTATAAAAAAACCTGGATTCTCTGTTTTCAAGATCCAGGTTTCAAATTCAATTCATTTTCACTACAAGCTTAAAGCAGACCGACACGTTTGAAAATATCATCGACATGTTTCAGATGATAGGCCGGATTGAAGCAGTCGTCAATTTCAGCCTTGCTTAACAACGCCGTTACCCGCGGTTCCGCTTCCATTAACGAACGAAAATCAATTTTCTCATTCCAGGATTTATTCGCGTTCGGCTGGACCAGGTCATAAGCCTCCTCCCGCGACATTCCCTTTTCAATCAACGTCAGCATAAACCGCTGTGAGAAGATCACGCCGTAGGTCTTATAAATGTTCTCGCGCATGTTGTCTTCAAACACCGTCAGCGTGTCAATGATCCGCGTAAACCGGTTGAGCATGTAGTCGAGCAGTTCCGTTGCATCCGGCGCGATGATCCGCTCGGCGCTGGAATGCGAGATATCCCGCTCATGCCACAATGCGACATCCTCGTAGCTGCTGATCATGTAACCGCGTAAAATCCGGGCACAGCCGCACATGTTTTCCGAACCGATCGGATTGTGCTTATGCGGCATCGCACTGGAGCCCTTCTGTCCCTTGTTGAAGTATTCCTCTACTTCACGAACTTCCGTGCGCTGCAAATGCCGGATCTCCGTCGCCATTTTCTCGATCGAGGTTGCGATCAGAGCCAGCGTCGCAAAATACTGCGCATGCCGATCGCGCTGCAGCACCTGTGTCGAAATTTTCGCCGAATGAATCCCCAGCTTTTCACAGACATAATCCTGAACGAACGGCGGGGTGTTGGCAAACGTACCGACGGCGCCGGAAATCTTCCCGGTTTCCACCATTGCCGCCGCTTCCTCAAACCGCTGCAGGTTGCGGTTCATTTCTTCAAACCAGAGCGCGAATTTCAAGCCGAAAGTCGTAATTTCCGCATGGACGCCATGGGTTCGGCCCATCATGATCGTATCCTTATATCGCAGCGCTTTTTCCTTCAGAACATCCTGAAACCGATGCAGATCTTTCCGCAGAATTTCATTGGCCTGTTTATACAGATAGCCATAAGCGGTGTCGACGACGTCGGTGGAGGTCAGCCCGTAATGTACCCACTTCCGTTCCTCACCCAGCGATTCGGAAACCGCCCGGGTAAACGCCACGACGTCATGTTTGGTTTCACTTTCAATTTCATAGATCCGGTCGATGTCAAACGAGGCGTTCTGCCACAGCTTCGCTACGTCCTCCGCCGGGATTTCACCCAGCTGACTCCAGGCCTCGCATGCCAGCAGCTCGACTTTCAGCCACGCGCCGAACTTGCTCTCCTCATTCCAGATCGCCCGCATTTCAGGACGGGAATAACGGTCTAACATAACACTCCTCCTTTTATTTCTGTTTAATCACTTTTTGGAAACTGAACAGCGCGGTCGGATACTGGCCGCTGAAGCATGAGACGCACAGATCCCGCGTCGGGATGGCCTCGCGCATCTGTTCAATCGTCATGAATTTCAGCGAATCGGCATTGATGTAAGTACACAGCTCGTCCACATTCATCCGTGCGCTGATCAATTCTTCATACGTCGAAGTGTCGACGCCGTAGAAGCATGGACTGCTGAAAGGCGCGGAGGCGATCCGCACATGCACTTCCGTTGCCCCGGCATCCTTTAACAGCTGGACAATCCGGCGGGATGTCGTACCGCGCACGATCGAATCGTCGACCATGACGACACGCTTGCCGCTGACGATGCTGCTGATCGCACTCAGTTTCATGCGCACGCCGCGTTCACGTTGTTTCTGGGTCGGCTGAATGAAGGTCCGGCCGACATACCGGTTTTTGATCAAACCGATTTCATACGGAAGACCGCTGGCTTCGCTGTAGCCGATCGCGGCCGAGAGGCTGGAATCCGGCACACCGATGACGATATCCGCTTCGACGTCATCGCTCTTGGCCAGAAGCATCCCTGCGTGACGGCGGCTGGTATGGACGTTGATGCCCTCGATGCTGCTGTCCGGACGGGCGAAATAAATGTATTCCATCGCGCACATTTTGTGCTGAACTTGATCTGTATAATGAAAGCTCTTAACGCCGTCGCTGGCGATTCTTACGACTTCGCCCGGTTCGATATCGCGGATGAATTTCGCGCCGACGATATCAAACGCGCAGGTTTCCGAGCTGATGCAGTAGCCATCCTCAAGGAATGCCAGCGACAGCGGCCGCAGACCGTTCTTGTCGCGGACCGCATACATGCAGTCCTTGGTCATGATGATGAAAGCGAACGCCCCTTCCATCTTGCGGCAGGCGCCCATGATCTTCTCAACGAACGTTCCCGCTTCCCGCTGGATCAGATGCAGCATGATCTCGCTGTCACTGCTGCCCTGGAAGATGCTGCCCAGATTTTCCAGTTCTTCTTTCAATTCGCTGGCGTTGACAATCTGCCCGTTATGCACGGCCCCGAAATGCCCGGTATGTGCGCGGACCATGATCGGCTGCACGTTTTCGATCTCATTGCCGCCGTCGGTCGAATACCGGACATGGCCGATCGCATGGATGCCGTCCATCTTGTTGATCGTTTCAGTGTTGAACACTTCCGTGATCAGGCCCTTGCCCTTGATGCACTTGATGTTCTGTCCGTCGCTGGTCGCAATCCCGGCCGCTTCCTGACCGCGATGCTGCAGCGCGTGCAGGCCAAAGTAGGACAGCGAGGCGGCCGAGCTGACATGATATACGCCGAACACGCCGCATTCCTCATGAATCTTACCGTTTAAAAAATATTCGTTTTCCATTTTCATTTTGTCTTCACCCACTGGCTCAAACGGCCGTATATCTCCTCATAAGCGCCGATGACGTCGCTCATATCTCTTCTGAAACGATCCTTATCCAGTTTTCTGTCCGTGCCTTTTTCCCAGAACCGGCAGGTATCCGGCGAAATTTCATCCGCCAGCAATATCCGTCCTTCGCTGTCCTTGCCGAATTCCAGTTTGAAGTCGATCAAGCGGACGTTGATCTGATCGAAAATTTCTTTCAGAACTTCGTTGACCTGCGCGGTGATCGCATAGATCTGGTCCAGCTCCCCGCGCGTCGCAAAACCCAGACCGACGGCATGGGTATCGTTGATCATCGGATCACCCAGCTCGTCGTTTTTATAACAGATTTCATAGACCGGCGTTTTCAGCACAGTCCCCTCTTCAATTCCAAATTTCTTTGCCATACTTCCGGCAACGACGTTGCGGACGATGACTTCCAGCGGAACGATACTGACTTTCTTACACAGCTGATCCCGATCGTTCAGCGTTTCTACCCAATGCGTCGCAATTCCACGGTGATTCAGTTCGCGAAACAAGATCGTCGTGATTTTGTTGTTGAGCACGCCTTTGTTGCTGATGCTGTCCTTCTTCAATCCGTTAAACGCTGTCGCGTCATCCTTGTAATGGATGATCACCCGCTCTGGATCATCGGTAGCATAGACCTGCTTGGCCTTGCCTTCGTACATCATTTCCTGCTTTTCCATGCAATATCCTTCCTTTTCTCTCAATTACCCTCGCCAAAATAAAAAACATATTGTATCCACAATATGCACTGAAAAACTCCTAAAATGAAGTCTGCGCCTGATTCGGTCCTTTCTTCATAAAGAGTTCCTCCTTTAGGGTCAACCTCGGCATTCACCTTGACTGCTCATTTATAAAAATGGGGGAAAAGGTTACTTGTAGTCCACACATAGGCCAGTGGGTAGATACGTGTCAGCCGAAATTTGACACCTATACAAGTAATGCAAACCTGACTGCTATCAGATTTACAGGTATATAATACACTTCTTCCCCTTGCTTGACAATGATTTTTTAAGCTTTTTTTTAAGGATTTCAGGATAGTTTTTCACTCAGCTCCATCCACCGCTCAGTTTTGCTTTCCAGCTCGCTTTCCGCCGCCTCCCGCTGCTCGCCCAACGTCTTGAGCTGAGCATAGTCTGCCGTCTGCCCCAGCTTGACGTCCAGCGCCTGAATTTCCTGTTCCAGCACCGGCAGCCGGGCTTCAATTTCCTCCAGCTCTTTCTTTTCCATATAGGTCAGCCGGTTGACTTTCGGCTTGACGCGGACCGTCGTTTCCCGCGGCTTAGCCTGTTCCGCTTCCGTCTGCTGCTCCAGATAATCGGTATAGCTCAGGTTGCTGAAGCTCAGCCGTCCCTGGCCTTCGTAGATCAACAACCGGTCGCAGGTGCGGTCGAGGAAATAGCGATCATGACTGACGGAAAGCACCGCCCCGCCGAAATCGTCGAGATATTCTTCCAGAAGCATCAGTGTCGGAATATCCAGATCGTTAGTCGGTTCGTCCAAAAGCAGAACGTTCGGCGCTTTCATCAGAATCCCCAATAAGCCCAGCCGGCGTTTCTGACCGCCGGAGCATTTGCCGATCGGCTGCCATTGCTGCTTCGGATCAAATAAGAATCGCTGCAGCATCTGCGAAGCGCTCACCTGCCCGTCCGGCGTGTCGATCACCTCGCCGATCGAACGGACATAATCAATGATCCGCTGATCGGGATCCATTTCCTCCAGCTCCTGGGAAAAATAGCCGATCCGCACTGTTTCGCCGACGATGATTTTCCCGGCGTCGGGCTGCAGCTGACCTGCAAGCAGCTTCATCAGCGTGCTTTTTCCGCAGCCGTTAGGGCCGATAATGCCTAAGCGCTCATGCCGGCGGACAATGTAGCTGAAATCCGTGATCAGCGGCTGACCATTGATCGCCTTGGACAGATTGCAGATCTCGATCGTCGTATTGCCCAATCGGGAACTCAGCGAGCCGAGCTTGAGCTGATCAGGATCCTGAATCCGTTCAATCGCGCTAAGCTTTTCAAAACGTTCGATACGCTCCCGGCTTTTGGTTGAACGGGCCATCGCCCCGCGCTGAATCCACTGGGCTTCTTTGCGCAGATACGCCAGCCGCTTGCGCTCGCTGGCCCGGGCCATTTCCTCACGCTGCGCTTTCAGCTGCAGAAAGCCGGAATAATTTGTCTGATAGGCATAAACATGTCCAGCCTCCACCTCCAAGATCGCATTGGTGACACGGTCGAGGAAATAACGGTCATGCGTGACCATCAGCATCGCTTTATTCGACTTGATCAGCCGCTTTTCCAGCCACAGAATCATCTGTTGATCAAGATGGTTGGTCGGCTCGTCCAGGATCAACAGGTCGCACGGCCGGATCAAGGCGCAGGCCAGCGCCACACGGCGGCGCTGACCGCCGGAACACGTGCCCACCTTCTGACTCATGTCGTTCATTTTTAACTGGGTCAGGATCGACTTGGCTTCATATTCCTGAACCTCATCTTTTTTCTCCGCGCTCTCCAGCACGGTTTCCAAGACGGTTTTCTCCGGATCCAGCTGCGGCTGCTGTACCAGACAGGAAATCCTTTTGCCCGGCACCAGCGTGACCGTTCCGTCATCCGGCGCTTCCAGCCCGGCGATCAAACGCAGCAGCGTTGATTTCCCAGCCCCGTTAACACCAACGATGCCCCATTTTTCTTTTTCATTGATAACCAGGCTGACATGATCCAGAACCGGATCCGCGCCGTAATTTTTAACCAGATTGTCTGCCGAACAAATCAATCGCTCCGCCTCCCTTCTTTATTCCAGACCTGCGCTGCACACCGCATCAGCCTGTTCGCCGACGACGACCGCAAACACCGCGCCCTCGTTTAAAATACAAGCCTTTTCCAACTTCGCCGCTTCTTCCGGGAAGTAGTTGGCATTCTGCTGCTGCATTGCCGCTAAACTGGATTCGATCACTTTCCGCGCTTCGTCGGGATGGCTGACCTCGAACACCGCGATCTGATCAGCGCGGGTATCCGCCGCCATTTTCATCTTTTGATCGAGCACTTCGTCCGGAGCGAAGAAATAAAACGCGTCGATCTGATCGGCGTCGACGTCGACCAGCGTTTGTTCAGGATCCGCTTTCCGGCTCAGCTGTTCCATCACTTCCGCCACGCTCTTCGCGTTCGGCTTGGCCGGGCTTTGACAGCCTGTGATCATCAGCGCCGTCAAGATCAATACACTCCATTTTTTCATTGTTCTTTCCTTCCTCCACATGCGTTTTCATATAGTCCTTATAGATGGCGAACCCTTCGGTGTTCAAATGCACGCCGTCGGCCGTCAGTTCTTCCCGCAGCTCGCCGTTTTCATCCATCAGCAGCGGGGCCGGATCAAGCAGATAGATCTGCTTTTCCTGTGCCAGCTCAGTGAAGATCGCGTTATATTCGGCGATTCTTTCGGGCGCGACGTCTTTTTCCCGGGCATAGCCCTTGGCGCTGCAGGGATAAATTTTCTGAAGCAGCAGCGTAGCGTCCGGCTGGACTTCGCGCAATCCGTCGATCAAACTGCCCAGTTTCTGTTTAAAAACCGAGCTGTATTCCCACCCCAGTTCATTGTAGCCGACGATCAGAACCAACCGCCGGTAAGTTTTATTCTCCAGAGCCTCCCATACGGTCTGTTTCTCTTTTCCTTCCCCGATCACCTTTTTGATCTGCCACTGATTGATCGACAAGCCGATCGACGCCAGCACGTCCGACTGCGGAAAAACCTCGTAGTCAAAAACGCCGACAGCCCGCGAATCGCCTAAAAACGCAGTGTCGGAAAAGAAGTCGTCCGAGACCGGCGCGGTTTCAGCCAGTGGCTGGCTGTAATCAAAATCCGTGATGGTTCTATAACAAAGACACCCTTTCGGCGTCGTGTTTTCCTTCATAAGGGCGGAAGAATCCACCGGCTGACCAGCGCAGCCGGCCAAACAGAACGACAGGAGCAAACCTAAGCTTTTTTTCATCGCATTCACCTGCCTTCTTTATTTTACAACCTTTTGACCGAAGTGCAATTCCTCTTTCATGAAAGAATGTTGAATTCGCCTGATTTTCCCAAAAGGAAAGATTTTTCGAGGTGATTTTCCGGCAGTTTAATTTCAAGCTGCGAAAACGGCACGGTTTAAACTAAAAAGGTTTAAAGATGAAAAAAGGATCTATTCAAACAGATCCTCGCTTTCGCTTTCCGTATAATCCGGCAGTTCCGGCAGCTCGTTCAGACTGACCAGCTTGAAGCTGTCCATAAATTCCTCCGTTACCTCAAACAAAATCGGCCGTCCCGGAGCTTCCGAACGTCCCGCTTCCCGAATCAGCCCCCGCGCCTGCAGCTTGCGCAGCATCATATCACAGCCCACGCCGCGGATTTCTTCGATTTCCACGCGGGTGATCGGCTGCTTGTAGGCAACGATTGCCAGGGTTTCCAGCGCTGATTGAGAAAGGGCCGTACTCTTGGCATTCGCAAACAGCTTCTGCGCATAGGGATGAATCGAAGCTTTGGAGACAAATTTGAACACTCCGCCATAATCGACAACCTCGATCCCCCGCTGATCATCCGCATACATCCGCTGCAAATCCTCCAGCACCAGCCGCGCCTCGATTTCGCTGACATCCAGCACTGCCGCGCACTGCGGCAGCGTCAGCCCTTCGTCGCCAACGATAAACAACAAGCCCTCGACGATTGTCATCGCCTGATTTTCCATGATTAAGCCCCCCTCCTAAACCAGATCGTATCCGCATCATCCACTGTAAAATACAACTGATGCGAATGCGCCATATCCAGAATCGCCAGAAATGTGACGATCGTTTCATGAATTTCATGACAGTCTTCCAGCAAGCGTTCAAAGCTGAACGTTTCCGGCAAATCCGCCAGCCGCGCCGTGATCTGCAGGATCCGGTCTTCAACGGAGATTTCCTTCGCCGTATATTTCGTTTCAATCGGCCTTAACAGCTGCATCCGCCGAAGACATCGCGTCATCGCTTTTGCCAGCTCATACGGACTGCCTTGAATCGGTTGATTGTCGTTGGCTTTGATCCATTCCTCCGATTCGATCGAGACCGGCTTGCTCAACTGACACTGACGGTCCAGATACAGCTGCTTCAGCTGCTCGCTGATTTCCTTGAACTGTTGATATTCCAATAACCGGCGGACCAGACGGTCCTTCGGATCTTCCTCATAGGCGTCGTTAAGTTCCGCTTCCTGCTTCGGCAAAAGCTTCTTGCTTTTGTATTCGATCAGCGTCGCCAGTTCGACAAGATATTCGCTGCACACTTCCAAATGCATTTCTTCCATCTTATTCAGATACAAAAGATACTGTTCCGTCAGGACATGGATATCCAGATCAAACAGATCCAGCTCCTTCTCCTTGATCAGATGCAGCATCAGATCGAGCGGTCCCTCAAACTGATTCACAGCGACTGTAAACGACACAAAAAACCACCTCTTGTTTCTCATTATAACAAAAAGTGGCTTTCAGCACTAGATTTTATTTCTTATCCATCGTGAAGTTGCCGAAGAACAGCCGTTTGAATTCCCTGGCGTTAAACGGAATGAGCGGATAGAGATAAGGAAACGGGCCGACCTGGGTTTGTAAAAGCAGAATCAGATGAATCAGGATCCCGATTAGAAAACCCGGATAACCGCCGATCACAACCAGCACGATCAGCGCCAGGCGCACGATCTTATTCGCCATCGACAGCTCATAGCCGGCGGTCACAAAATTACCGATGTTGACGATTGCCGTCATAATCAGGATCTCCTGCGTATAGGCGCCATACGCAATCGGCGCGTCGCCCAGCACAAACACCGCGACGATGCCCAGAAGACTGGAAAGCATCAACGGCGAATGAATCAGGGAGAGCCGGATCCACTCGATCAAAAGATCCGCGATCAAGACCTGCACGCCAAACGTAATCGGTCCGGGGATTTCCGGCAGCGGCAGGTTCAGGCGCGTCGGATTGTGCTGCATGACCAGCACCATCCACAACGGCAGCAGATAGATCGAACAGAACACCCCGGCCAGCCGGATCGCCCGCATGACCAGCGAGATCACAGGTGTCTGGGTGTATTCCTCGATCTGCTTGGTCTGTTCAAAAAAGGTCGTCGGCATGATAACCGCCGAAGGACAGTTATCGACCAGCACGATCAACGAACCCTGAAGCAGATGGATCGCCGCGATATCCGGACGCTCGGTATAGCGCACGTGCGGATAAGGATTCCACGTCTGGCCATACATCAGCTCGCACAGCTGGCGTTCGCTGGTCACCTCCGCGTTGGTCGGCAGATGGTCGATCCGATTCTGGAAATCGTGCAGGATCGAGGGATGAATCAGATCGCTGATGTATAAGACAAAGATATCGGTCTTCGTCCGGCTGCCCTTCTGATAAGCCTTTGTCACCAGCTTGGGATCGCGGATCCGCCGGCGCACCATGCCCAAATCCAGCATGATATGTTCAATGAAGCCATCGCGCGCGCCGCGGATACTTTTCTCGACCGTCGGCTCGCTCGGCCCGCGGGTTGGGTAGGAGCGGGTATCGACGATAAACGCATAGGCACTGCCTTCCAGAATGACCAAAGTCTGGCCTTGCAGGATCTTGTCGAGCGCATCCTCCAGACTGCCCGCCTGCGTCACCGTGGCTGGAAAGAATGCCAGATTGCCTTTGTCGAAGACCAGACTTTCAACGATCGGTTCGATTGAAGTCGTACCGGTAACCCCGCCGACAAACACCAGCAGGCATTGCCGGTCGTTGACGTTGACTGAACGGATCGTCAGGTCGAAGCAGTCGGTCGCCTGCCGCAGCCAGTCAACGTTCTTCCAGGCTTCCGCTGAAAACGGGGTCTTCTCGGTCATAGCTTCGGCTTAAAGATCAGCGCCGCTAAAAACGCAAAGTAGATCGCGCTGGTAATCCCGGCTGCCGTCAGATCCAGCATCCCCAGCGGAATCCCTAATAAGCCTTGCTGCGCCACTCCGTCCATAACGGAATGCATCAGCGAATGGCCAAAGCTGGTGATCGGCAGCAGCGCGCCGGCATGGCCGAATTCGACCAGCTTGTCATAGAGATTGAAAAAGTCAAGGAACGCACCGAGCACAACGAACAAGCTTGTAATGTGCCCGGGCGTCAGATTGGTATTATCATAAATCAGCTGTCCGGCCAGACAAATTAAGCCGCACACAACAAACGCGCCAAAATATTCCATCATTCACCGACCGTCCCTTCATATACAACCGCATGCGCAATGCACGGGATCGATTCCTTCTGCTGCACGATCACCGTCGAAAGCAGCGCGCCGGTCGCGACGACCATGATCTTATGCAGCGCTTTGGTTCTTAACAGATCGAACAAATACGCGATCGTCACCACCGCGCTGCAGGCGCAGCCGCTGCCGCCGGCGAACACTTCCTGATGTTCGCGGTCATAAATCAGAAGCCCGCAGTCGATCAGCTTGTCGTGCGGATCCATGCCCTTTTGCTTGAACAGATCGATCAGCATGCTTCGGCCGATTTTGGATAAATCCCCGGTGACGATCAGATCGTAGTCGTCAAAACTCGTCCCGGTGTTCTCAAAATGCCGGCAAATCGTATCGAAAGCCGCCGGAGCCATCGCGCTGCCCATGTCATTGGGATTGGTGAACTGCCAGTCGAGAATCCGGCCCAGCGTGGCCTGTGTCAAACGGATCGGCGTCTTTTCATGTTGGAAGATCATCGCGCCCGCCCCCGTAACCGTGTAGGTCGTTGTTTCCGGCTTCTGTACGCCATATTCATTCGGATAGCGGAACTGCCGTTCCGCCGTCGCGTTGTGCGAGCTGGTTAGACCCAGCACCCGTTCGGCGTGACCGCTGTCGATCCACATCGCAGCATTGGCGGCGATCAGCGTGGAATTGGAACAGGCGCCATACAAACCGATAAACGGAATATCAAGATCGCGCGCGAAATAGTGGCTGGTCCCCAGCTGGTTGAGCAGATCACCGCCCAGGATCAGATCGAGATCGCTGGTTTTGCATCCCTGCGCGCGCAGCGCATGATCGCAGGCTTCGGACATCAGCCGCCGCTCTGCCTGTTCATAGGTTTTCTCTTCGCAATAAATGTCGTCGAACAGCTTGTCAATTTTATCCTTTAACGGACCCTGAGCTTCCATCGGACCCGCCGCCGTCCCGCAGCCGCCGACAAAGACGGATTGAAAATGCAGCGTCTTCATAGCAGCGACACCACCCATCGCAGCAGGCCCAGCGTATACGCCGCGGCGATGCCATAGGTTAAAACAGATCCCGCCAGCTTGAACATTGTGCTGCCGATTCCGTAAATTGGTCCTTCGCTGCGGCCTTCCATTGCGCAGGCTGTCAGCGAGTTGGCGAAGCCGGAAATTGGAATGAACAGCCCGGCTCCGCATTTCTGCGCAAGCTTATCATAAATGCCCAGTCCTGTCAGCAGCGCCGTGACAAACACGACGGTGATGACCATCGGACCCGCTGCGGCCTTAGCGTCTAAGCCCAGCAGCTGTTGATACATCGTCAAAAGACCCTGACCGATGATTCCCATCACCCCGCCGCTGACAAACGCCCACAACGCCTTGCCTAACGTTCCCTTTTTGGGCGCGGTCCGCTTGGACGCTTCTTTATAGCCTTGTGTACTCATCACGATTCCTCCTGTCTATCCGCTAGTATGGACAGGATTTTCCCGAACAAACATCAAGACCGCAAAAACCCGACAGACTTCTTTATTCAGCTAAAAACGAGGAAAAGATAGAAAAGGCGGCAAACGCCGCCATATTTTCTTTTCGATGATATCAGTCGCTTGCAAGGTGCGATTGCTCTGAGTAGTCCTCAGTCTGGCTGAAACCGGAAACGATTTCCTTTTTTAACTGTTCCAGTTGTTGAAGACTGATCTTGGTGCAGAGCTGGATGAGCTGATCATTACAATGATTTCTTAGCATTTCCTTTGCGGTTTCTAATCGTTGCTTTTCGATGCCTTGCTCAACACCTTGTTTGATGCCTTTCTCAATGCCTTCTGCCAAGCCTTCCCGTTTACCCTCATAGCGCAGCTGCGCCATGTCCATCATCCGCCGGTTATGCTCAAACGCCGCAT
>NZ_CFQZWI010000068.1:0-16655 GCF_986127675.1 Holdemania sp.
AAATTCTTACCTATGTCTCTTTTTTTTATGCTCAAGAAAAAAAGGCGTTGGTTTCTACCAACACCAAAATTTATAGAACCACTAAAATTAGATGATCTGAAGCACAATAATTATCTACCTTCATGTTCTAGTGAAATTCAGCAATTAGTCAGTCATTCTTCAGAGAATTCACTTACATTTTTAATAGTATCTATACTGTATAATTGTTTGTATATAACAACATTGTTATGTGATAATTCGAATATGGTTTCTAAAATTTCTGGAATGATTAATTTTCAATTATTAACAGTTACATTAGTAGTTCTTAGCTTTTTTACATGCATAGTAATAACAATTTTACCCAAAATTTATATTAATAGAATGGTTTTCTATTGGAAAATGGTTAAATTACAAAGCTTAGAGGAGAATCTTAACATTGCTGAGATTAATAATGATAAAAACAAAATTCAAGAGTGTATAACTTATATTTCAGAACTTAGTAAAGATCAAATAAAATATAATTATTACATTTTAGAAATAATTATAACAATAACTTCATTAATATTAAATGTTCTAAACATTGCTAATTTAATTTATAAATAAGGAAATATCTACGACTTTAAAACTAAATAAAAAAAGCGCCGAGGCGCTAGTTTGAGAAGACTGTATTTATTCGCTATAATATTTAAGTTTCCAAAGCTTCAAACCCTAACTAAGATAGAACAAACTATAGGATAAACGTATAGTTTTGATTATTTGACTAACTCTAAAACTTCATCCAGATCTTGTTTTTTTGATTCTTTGAATTCGCATACGAACGCATCGTCTTCGCTGTAACGGGGAATGATGTGGAAATGCAGATGATTCACAGTCTGGCCTGCGGCCTCGCCGTTGTTGTTCAGGATATTGATCCCCGAAGCTCCTGTTTTTTCCTGAATCCGTTTCGCTAAGTGCTTGACGACCTGAATCAGGTGAGCGGCTGTTTCATCGTCACATTCCAACAAATTGTCGACATGCTTCTTAGGCATAACCAGAGTATGACCTTTTGTAACCTGGGAGATGTCCAGGATCGCTAAGACCAGATCATCTTCGTAGACGACTTTTGATGGAATTTCATGGTTGATGATGCTGCAGAATACACACATGGGAAGCTCCTCCTTAACAATGGATTAATTCGTATTCACGCGTGCCCAGACCAATTTCTTCGCCATGGGCAAGACACGTCTGCCAGTTAGTATCCGGATGCGTGTCGGTGAAGTGATCGTGGTGATCATGCTGATGCTCATCCAAGACGCTGCCCGCAATCACCGGAGCCTGGTTTACCGCATCAACACAAGCCTGATCTAGGGCTACCGGATCAAAGGAGGCAAAGATCCCGATATCCGGAACGATCGGCAAATCATTCTCCGCATGACAATCGCAGCATGGTGAGACGTCCATGACAAAGCTGATATGGAAGTGTGGCCGACCCTGAATAACCGCTAGCGAGTACTCGGCAATCTTCTCGTTGAGGATATCGTTAGCCTCGTCGTTCATCGGTTCAATCGCATCGAAGTTGCACATGCCGATGCAGCGCCCGCAGCCAACGCAGCGGCTGTGATCAATGTGCATCTTGTGATTCTCATCGAAGTTCAAGGCGCTGTGGGCACAGATCTTCTGGCACATGCCGCAGCTGTGGCACCGTTCAGGATTGACCTGCGGCTTTGAGCTGTTATGCATTTCCATCTTTCCGGCACGGGAACCGCAGCCCATCCCGATATTCTTCAACGTCCCGCCGAATCCCGTGGATTCATGCCCTTTAAAATGAGTCATCGTGATGAAGATATCCGCATCCATAATTGCCCGGCCGATCTTGGCTTCTTTGACATGCTTTTGATGAATCGGCACTAAAGTTTCGTCCGTTCCTTTCAAACCATCGGCGATCAGAATGTGGCAGCCGCAGCTGAACGGATTGTAGCCGTTCTGATACGCTGATTCAATATGATCCAGAGCGTTCTTTCGTCCGCCGACATACAAGGTGTTGCAGTCAGTCAGAAACGGCTTACCGCCCAACGACTTGATCAGATCTACGATTCGATGTGCGTAATTCGGCCGCAGGTAAGCCAGGTTTCCCGGTTCGCCAAAATGAATTTTAATCGCGACATATTTATCTTGAAAATCCAGTTTTTCAATTCCCGCCTGTTTCACCAGTCGTTCCAGCTTGTCCAACAGGCTGGTCGTTCCATAGGTCCTCAGGTTCGTTGTATAAACCTTTGCTTTTTCCATATTTATTATCCCTCCATGTCCCTTATTATATAGGAAAGTGGAATGCATTTCCAGCGATCACCTGCGGATTGGAAAAATATTCGCAGACCTTTTTCAAATACATAGATTGATAAACTTTTATCTTTTCGTCACCGATCAAAGTCAGAAAAAAGCCCTGGGAATTTGCGTTTGCAGCTCCTGGGGCTTTCGTGTTTAAGGTCTCTTTTTACTTCGATTTTGCCTGAATCAGATAATCCGCGTAGTTGGATTCCAACTGATCATAGATCGTCTTATCATAGACTGTGAAATTGTATTTTTCAAAATAGAAGATCGATGCTTCCGAAGACAGCGCGCTGATCGAGGCGATCGTATCGACCGCTTCATCCTTGAAGCTTTCCGCATCCGTCGCGATGACCTGAACGATGTAGAAGTTCGCGCCGTTGTCATCAGCGATCACGTCGGTCAGTGTTGGATCTGTGATCACCGACAGCGTCGACAGGACGTTGGTCGCATAGCTGCTCTGCGTCGTTGCGATTGTCTCGGCGGCGGAAACGCTGGAGCCTAAGCTTGTCGCCGTTTCTTCAAAGTTCGCGCCACTCTTGACCTGTTCCAGGGCCTGGTTGGCCGTTGCTTCATCAGTGAACTGCATGATCCGGATTTTCTTCGGGGAATAACGGGAAACCAGATCGCCGAACTTTTCGTTGACGTAAACCTTCGTCAGTTCCTGAGCCTGCAGACTGACTAACAGACTGTTGTTCAGGTATTCTTCCTCATCCGCAAAGCCATAGGACTGCAGGTAGCTGGCAAACGAATCGCCCAGCATCGTCTTGTACGTGTTCAGCGTTTCTTCCGCTTCGCTGCGCATTTCATCCGTTACTGGAACTTCTTTTTCAAAAATAACTTTCTTTGCTTCATTGATCGTGAAATAGCCGGCATCCCGCGCCAACATGAAGTTGTACATGTCGCCTTTGGTCAGCGTCTGATTGCCAACGGAGAAGACGGCTGTCTTCGGATCTTTCAGGGACGCGCGCGCATCGCTGCAGCCCGCTAACAATAAGGCCCCGAGGGCTAAAAGAACAAGCTTCTTCATTATTCGTTTCCTCCCTGTTCGCCGTTGTTTTCACCGTTTTGATCTTCGGCGTTGTTCTGATCTTCGCCCTGACCTTCAGGATTTTCCGTGTTTTCCGTAGTTTCCGGCTGAGTTTCCGGTTCGTCTTTTTCATTTAAGCCCATGTAGATCAACAGTTTGTTCTGCAGTTCGTCGTTGCCCTTGAAGTCCAGGTTCATTTCCTGAGCCTTCTCCCAGACAACCTTCGGCTGCAGGTTCGGGTAGTAGGTCGCCAGGGCGTCGTAGAACTCATCATAGCCTTTCAGCGTCTCCGTGTCGGAAACATCGCACTTGATGATGTGCCAGCCATAGGTCGTCTGAATCCATTCGCTGACCTCGCCCTCGTTCATCGCCAGTGCGGTTTCCAGGAACGGGGAGACTAACTGGCTGTCGGCGTCCATGTAGCCGATCGAACCATTCTGGACGGCAGAGCCGGAATCTTCTGACAACTCCTGCGCCACTTCGCCGAAGTCGCGGCCGCTGGCCAGCGCGTCCTTAACCGCGTTGACACGGTTGGTTTCTTCTTCTGTCGGGTTGGCCGGATCATCCATCTTGATTAAGATATGGCTGACAATCCGCGGCTTCTTCGCTTCAACATACGCCGGGATGTATTCGTCGGCATGCGCGTTGATGTAATCCTTGATCATCTGCTGCGTCTTCTGGATGTGGATGAAGTAGTCTGTCAGATCAGAAAGCTTGCTGTAGCCGACGCCGTTGAGCGCTGTCAGCAGCATTTCCTTGTACTGATCGCCGTAGGTCGACTGATACTGCGCCGTAATCGAATCCGCATACGACTGGGCCTGCGTCTTCATTTCCTCCGTGGTTTCAATGGACGGGTCAACGACCGCTTTCTCCATGAACTGATAGACGCCGGCGACGCCCATTTCGTTAAACAGCGTGTCGTAGAATTCTCCGGCTGTGATATCCTGATCGCCGATCGAGAATACGACGTCCTCGCCGCCGACTGATTTTCCTGGGAGCTTTCCTTTGTTCTGGTCGTATGCAAAATAAATGCTGGCTCCGATTAACAGAACGCCAACAAGGCACACAAACCAGTACTTTTTGAGTGTTTGTAACATGAATGTACCTCCTAATGAACTTTATTATTATAGGGTATTTCAGGGGACTTTGCAATTTGATCGGCAGGCTTTCTATCTGAATTTTGTGTGAACAACCCCATTTTCCCGCTTTTTTCCATCATCGCTGGAAGAAAAAGGCCGAAAGAGTGCTTGGTAAAGCCGTTTGAACAGATAATAATCCGCACATCCTGAAACAGAATATGCTATAATCATTCTGGACATTTTTTGTCTGGATAACAACTCGAATCATGAGCGGAAAGGATGAGAGAATGAGTCAGCTGATGATTAAAAATCTTCATGTTGAGGTCGAAGGCAAGGAGATCCTCAAAGGGATCGATCTGACGGTCGCCGATCATGAAATACATGCTTTAATGGGTCCTAACGGAAACGGAAAATCGACGCTGCTGGCGGCGATTATGGGGCACCCGAAATATACTGTGACAAGCGGAACGATTGAATACGACGGACGCGACGTTTTGGCGATGAGCGTCGACGAGCGCAGCCGCGCTGGTTTGTTTCTGGCGATGCAGTATCCTCAGGAAGTGCCGGGCGTCACGAACTCCGATTTCCTGCGTGCGGCAATGAACGCCCGCCGGGAAAATCCGATTTCCCTGTTCTCTTTTATTAAGGAAATGGAAAAGACGATTAAAGATCTGCAGATGAAGCCGGATTTAGCACATCGTTTCCTCAATGAGGGCTTTTCGGGCGGCGAGAAAAAGCGCAACGAAATCGTGCAGATGAAAATGCTGAAGCCGTCGCTGGCGATGCTGGATGAGATTGACAGCGGATTGGACGTCGACGCTCTGAAAATCGTGGCCGACGCCGTGACGCAGATGCAGCAGGAAACGGGGCTGGGTATGATCGTCGTTTCGCATTACGAACGATTCTATCAGTTATTAAAGCCGACGCACGCACACGTGCTGATCAACGGCCGGATCGTCATGGAAGGCGATGAAACGCTGGTTCAGAAAATTGATCAGGACGGCTACGACTGGCTGTATCAACAGCTGGATCTGCAGCCGGCCAAAGAAGAAGTGAAGCTGACCTTCACCCTGGGCAGCTGCGCCGCCAGCGCAAGGGGCCGCAAGCATGGCTGAAACAGTGCTGACCCTGCATGAAAGTCCGGTCAGCCCCGTCGTTTTACAGGAAACATTGCGCGAGCTTGTCATCGACGCTTCCGCGCCGCTGACGCTGACTTTGACCGCGCCTGCGCAAACGGCCTGCTCCCTGGTCGTCCGGATCCGTCAAGCCGAAGCTCTGACGATTCAGGTGCGGGCGGAAGCGGCCAGCCAGCTCACGCTCTTGTATTGGAATGAGAGCAGCGCGCCGATCACGATTCGCGAAAGCAACGAAATTTACCGTGACGCCCGCTTCAAAGCGGCGTATGTGCAGCTGAATCCGGGCACGGTCGATCATCAGTCCAAGACCCTGCTGAAGGAAAGCGGGGCCGAGGCTTTGGTTCAGTCGGCGGTGATCGCACAGACTCAGAAGCAGTTTGTCGTCGATCTCATTCACCAGGCCGGACAGACGACGGGAATCATGGAGAATTACAGCATTGTCCTGCAGGGCGGACGCTACCGCATGGAAGCGACCGGCAAGATCGAAAAGGGCGCCCGCGGTGCCAAGAGTCATCAGACCAGCCGCGCACTGACCTTTGACGCCCAGCAGACCGCGACGATTCTGCCGAAGTTATTGATCGATGAAAACGATGTGGAAGCCAGCCATGCGACGACGATCGGACAAATGGATGAAAACCAGATGTATTATTTACAGAGCCGCGGCTTGAGCGAAGACGAAGCGATCCGCCTGGTCACGATCGGCTATCTGCTGCCGATCGCCCGGATCAGCGACGATCCAAAACTTCAGGAAGCCCTGGCTCAGGAAATTGAAACGAAGGTGAATGAAGTATGTTTGACGTCCTCAAAATAAGACAGGATTTTCCAATGTTTCACAACCGCACGATGCAGTCGCATCCGCTAGTTTATCTGGACAACGCCGCGACGACGTTCAAGCCGCAGTGTGTGATCGACGCCGTCGTGCGGTATTACACCGAGCAGACGACCAACGTTCACCGCGGTGATTATGAAATTTCCTATCAGGTATCGGAAGCCTATGAGAAAACCCGCGAAGACGTGGCGCGGTTTATCCATGCCGAGCCGAAGGAAATCGTCTTTACGGCCGGGGCCAGCGCGTCGCTGAATCTGGTGGCGTATGGCTACGGGCGGAAGTATTTAAAGCCGGGCGACGTGATTCTGTCGACGGAGGCGGAACACGCGTCCAACATCCTGCCGTGGTTTAAAGTCGTGGAGGAAACCGGTGCGAAGCTTGAATACATTCCCCTGACGGAGGATGGCCGGCTGACGCTGGAGAACTTCCGCAAGGCGATGCATGAGCAGGTGAAGATCGTCGCTGTCGCGGATATCACCAATGTGCTGGGCTATGTCGCGCCGATCGAGGAAATGACGCGGATTGCCCATGAACACGGAGCGATCGTCGTCTGCGACGGGGCGCAGTCCGTGCCGCACACGCCGACGGATGTGAAAGCCTGGGACGTGGATTTCCTGGCGTTTAGCGCGCATAAGATGTGCGGCCCGACCGGCATCGGCGTGCTGTATGGCAAATTTGAGCTGCTGCAGAAAACCGATCCGTTCATGCTCGGGGGCGGCAGCAACGCCCGCTTTGACATGTGCGGCAACATCCTGTTAAAGGACGCGCCGTATAAATTTGAAGCCGGGACGCCGAATATCGAAGGGGTGCTCGGCCTGCAGCAGGCTGTGCGCTATCTCGAAAACATCGGCATGGACAAGATTGAAGCCTACGAGCATGAGCTCAAGGCCTACGCGATTGAAAAACTGAAAAAACTGGATAACCTGATCCTGTATAATCCAACCTCACCGACCGGCATCATCGCCTTCAATGTGAAGGATGTGTTCGCTCAGGATGCGGCCGGATATCTGAATTCCAAGGGGATCGCTGTGCGCTCCGGCAATCATTGCGCTAAAATTCTGCTCAATGTGCTGAAGACCTCGGAAACGATCCGTGCCAGTTTGTATTTCTATAACACGAAGGAGGACGTCGACCGGTTTGTCCAGGCGTGCAGTGAAATTACGCTGGAAAACTGCGTCGGACTGTTCTTCTGATTGAAAGGAGGAAGTTTATGTCCAGTTTGCTGGAGGATCCGATGGTCTTGCGCGAGATCATCATGGATCACTATCAATATCCGCACAATCATAAGCTGACGGACGACGCGGGCTACCATCAGGTGCATATGGCTTCGGAATCCTGCATCGACGATATTACGGTTCAATCCAAAATCAACCCTGCGGGCAGCATCGAAGACGTGCGCTTCGACGGGGTCGCCTGCACGATCTCAACGTCGTCGACCTCGATCATGACGGAGCTGTTGAAAGACAAAAGCGTTGCCGAAGCCAAGGCGATCATCGACGAGTATTTCGCGATGATCGAGGAACAGCCATATGATCCGGAACGGCTGCAGGAGGCGGTTGCCTTCAAGAATGTCAGCAAGCAGGCCAACCGGATTAAATGCGCGACGATCGGTTGGAAAGCGATGAAGGAAATGATCGAAGAATGGGAGAAAAATCAATGAGCCGCGAACAAGAAACAGTCCTGAAGACGCAGGACGATTACCAATACGGCTTTCACGACGAGGACGTCAGCGTCTTCAAAACAAAAAAGGGCCTGACCCGGGAAACGGTGATCGAGATCTCAACGATCAAGAAGGAACCGCAGTGGATGCTGGATTTCCGTCTGAAAGCCTATGACGCGTTCGTCAAGATGCCGATCCAGGATTGGGGTCCTGACTTAAGCACGTTGAATTTTGACGATTACACCTACTATATCCGTCCGAGCAACAAGAAGGAAACGGATTGGGAAGAGGTACCGGAGACGATCAAGGACACCTTTGACCGGCTGGGCATCCCGGAGGCGGAACAGAAGTTCTTAGCCGGCGTCAACACCCAGTATGAATCGGAAACGGTTTATCACAACATGCTGAAGGAAGTCGAGGAGAAGGGCGTCATTTTCCTGGATACCGACTCCGCTCTGCAGCAGGTTCCGGAACTGGTGAAGGAATACTTCGCGACGGTTGTACCGTATACCGACAACAAGTTCGCTGCGCTCAACAGCGCCGTGTGGTCGGGTGGTTCGTTCATCTATGTCCCGAAAGGGGTAAAGCTGGAAAAACCGCTGCAGTCCTATTTCCGCATCAATTCGGAACAGATGGGTCAGTTTGAACGGACGCTGATCATCGTCGATGAGGGCGCCGACGTGCATTACGTCGAAGGCTGTACGGCGCCGACGTATTCCAAGGAATCGCTGCATGCCGCGGTGGTCGAGATCATCATCAAGGAAGGCGGCAAGTGCCGGTATTCGACTGTTCAAAACTGGTCGGACAACATCATCAACCTCGTCACCAAGCGCGCCAAGGTCGATGCGCACGGGGCGATGGAGTGGATCGACGGCAACATCGGGTCGCAGACGAATATGAAATATCCGGCCTGTCTGTTAGTCGGCGAATATGCCCGCGGCATGTGCATTTCGATCGCCGTGGCATCCCGTCATCAGGTCCAGGACGCCGGAGCCAAGATGATTCATCTGGCGCCGCATACTTCCAGTACGATTATCTCCAAGTCGGTTTCCCGGCTGGGCGGCGAGGTCAATTACCGCGGTCTGGTCCAGCATGGGCCGAAAGCGGAATACGCCCGTTCGAAGGTGGAATGCGATACGCTGATCCTGGACGAGCAGTCCCGCAGCGACACGATTCCGACAAACGTGTCGTCTTCGCGGACTTCGACGATCGAGCATGAAGCGACAGTCTCGAAGATTTCCGAGGAACAGCTGTTTTATCTGATGTCGCGCGGACTGACGAAATCGCAGGCGACAGAAATGATCATCATGGGCTTTCTGGAACCGTTTACCCGCGAGCTGCCGATGGAATACGCGGTCGAGCTGAACCAGCTGCTGAAGCTGGATATGGAGGGCAGCGTTGGATAAAAAAGCACTGCGGAAGCTGGCGCAGATGAAGCGGCACGAGCTGCCGCCGCTGCTCAAAGCGCAGTTTGATGAAAATATCCGGTCGCAGCTCATGAAGGTGCAGGAACCGTATCAGAAGATCGGAATGTATATTTCGATCAATGATGAAGCGGATACCCGCCGGATCCTGCAGCATCTGCTCGATCAGGGCAAACAGATCGCCGTTCCCAAGTGCGTCGTGCGCGAAGGGCGGAACACGCTGGATTTCTATTGGATCGAAGGGTTGGAGGATTGCATTCCTTCCCGCTTCGAGCTGTTGGAACCGGTGGCGCAGCCGTCCCGCAAAGCGGCGTTGTCCGAGCTGGAGCTGATGATCGTCCCGGTCGTCGGATTCGATTGGCGCAAGAACCGGATCGGTTACGGCAAAGGGTATTATGACTCGGTGCTAGATACCTTTCCCGGCTTGAAGGTCGGACTGGCCTACACAATGCAGCGCGTGGCTGATTTTGAGCCGGAGGCTTTCGATGTTCCGCTGGATATGATCATCACGGAGCAGGGCTCCTTGTAAACAAAGATCTCTTAAAATGAGAAACAACGATGAAAACCGGGGTGAACGCTCCGGTTTTTGATTTGATAAAAAAAGAAGCTTTCGCTTCTCATTTCTGATCTAATTGTTCCAGGCATGTCTGCCGGGCCTGCTTGGCGGTAGTGAACGCAACATCCTTTTCAAATAAATACGTTATAAAATGATTCCAGTCCGTAACCGGGAAAGAATCCGGGTCAATCTGCGTCAGGACCTCGGCAATAACGGAGTAATTATCCTGCGCCTTTAAATCAGAAATGAATAAACCGCACTGGTCTGCGATCTGATCAATTAGTGCCATAATCCTTCTCACTCCTTTATCGTTTCAGTAAAGTGTACTTTAATAAAACACCCAGCAAATCACTCTATTCTTTATTTTAATAGGTAGAACGTTTCCTGTCAAAACCTATTTTGGTAATTTTTACAGCTTGTTTCCAATGTGTCAGAAAGGTACACCTTTTTAAAACAAAGCGGTTGATCAAAGGGAGAAAAAGTTTACCATCTCCCTTTTTTCTGTGTCTATGATGTAATGAATGCATGGAGGAGGAAGTTATGTCACAGACCGTTTACGGATATATCCGCGTTTCATCAAAGGATCAGAATATCGAGCGTCAGAGGAAGGAGCTGATCGCCTATGGCGTCGCGCCACGGCGGATATATATGGATAAGCTCAGCGGAAAGGATTTTAACCGTCCCGGTTATCAGAAGCTGACGCGCCGCAAGGTCAAGCCGGGCGATCTGATCGTCGTTCAAAGCCTGGACCGGTTAGGCCGCAATTATGAAGAAATTCTGGAGGAATGGAAATGGATTACGCGTACCCGTAAAGTCCATATCAAAATTCTGGATATGCCGATTCTGGACACCAGCGTCGATCAGGATCTGGTCGGCACGCTCATCTGCAATCTTGTGCTGGAGCTGCTTTCGTTTGTCGCGGAGAACGAGCGCAAGATGATTCGCCAGCGCCAGGCCGAGGGCATCCGGATCGCCAAGGAAAAGGGCGTGCATCTGGGCCGTCCGCAGCTGGCGGTGCCGCCGGAGTTCATGCCGCTGTATCAACAATGGCGGCAGAAAAGCCGGCCATCCAAGGAGCTGATTGCCCAAAGCGGAATGTCGTATCAGAAATTCTACCGCACCTGCCGGAAACTTCGCCAGCGGGAAACGAATGCCAGCCGTTAAACCGGCGCGCTGGATTCTTTTTATTGTCCGCCAAACTCTGCCGGCTTTTTCCGAACTTCCGTTTTCGCGGCGCTTAAATTATGATATGATAAAGGACAGAATTCGGAGGTGAGAGCGCATGCGGATCGCGAAAGTTTGGATTGAACATCCGGTTTTACAGCTCGATCAGGTGTTTTCTTATGACGCGCTGCAGCTGCCGGCAGAAAAGGGCAAGCGGGTGACTGTTGATTTCAACGGCCGTCAGAACGTCGGGTTTGTCGATGCGGTGACGGAGGTGGACGACGGTCAGCCGGAGACTCAGGTCAACGGGCGTCCTTTGAAACCGCTTTTGTCCGTGCTCGATGAGAACGCGCTGATCACGCCGGAATTGTTTGAGCTGGCTAAATGGATGGCGGAGGATACGCTTTCCCCGGTGATTTCCTGTTTTCAGGCGATGCTGCCGAGCAAGCTCAAGCCGAAAAGCTCGAATCAGAAAATTAAAATGGAACAGATTGCCGTGTACGTGGGTGAGCATCCGCTCTTAACGCCCCGGCAGAAGGAAGTGCTGGGCTGGCTGCGGACGGAAGGCCCGACAGTTTTGGCGCAATGGCGCAAACAGTCGCCGGCGATCACCCGCACGCTGGAAAAGCTGGGCTGCGTCCGGCTGGACAGCCGGACGGTAAAAGCGCGGGAAGAACAGGCCGGTCAGGCGGAAGCCTTTCTGCCGCTGAACGCGGATCAGAAGCGGGTCGTGCAGGAAATTCAAACGAGCATTCAAGACGTGATCCTGCTTCATGGGGTGACTGGCAGCGGAAAGACGGAGGTCTATCTGCATCTGGCTCGTCAGGTGCTCGACGCGGGCAAACAGGTGTTAATTCTAGTGCCGGAAATCTCGCTGACCCCGCAGATGGTAGCGCGCGTCAAAGGCCGTTTCCAGAACGATGTGGCGATTTATCACTCCGCGCTGAACAATCAACAGAAATACGAACAATACTGCCGGGTATTTGAAAAGCAGGCTTCGATTGTCGTCGGTACCCGCTCGGCGGTGTTTATGCCATTTGACCATCTCGGCCTGATCATTTTGGACGAGGAGCACGATTCCAGCTATAAGCAGGATTCCCTGCCGCAGTACCATTGCCGCGATATCGCCATTCACCGCGCACGTCATTTCGGATGCAAGGTGATCCTGGGCAGCGCGACGCCGTCGCTGGAATCCTACGCCCGGGCGCTAAAAGGGGTGTACGGTCTGGCTGAGCTGAAAGAACGGGTCAACCGTCAGCTGCCAGTCTGCACAGTGGTCAATATGAAGAACCAGAACCGCGCGCAGTCGGGAATCCTGAGCGACGTGCTGCGCCAGAAAATTGCGGACCGGATCAAGCGTGGCGAGCAGGCGATCCTGTTATTGAACCGGCGTGGATACAGTCCGCTGATCAAATGCGGCCAGTGCGGCGAAACCCTGCAGTGCCCGCATTGCGACGTGGCCCTTTCCTATCATAAATCAATTCAGAAGATGAAGTGTCATCTGTGCGGCTCGGAGTTCCCGCTGGTTACGGTCTGTCCGAAATGCGGATCGCGGACGTTTGCGGCGCCGGGCTACGGCACGCAGAAGCTGGAGGAAGAAGTCACGCGGCTGTTTCCGCAGGCCCGTGTGCTGCGCATGGACGCCGATACGACATCGCGCAAGGAAGCGCATCAGAAGCTGCTTGAACAATTCGGCCGGCATGAAGCGGATATCCTGGTCGGCACGCAGATGATCGCCAAGGGTCTGGACTTTCCGCAGGTCACGCTGGTCGGTATCCTTAACGCCGACGCCGGTACGGCCCGGCCGGACTTTCGCAGCGTGGAGATGACGTTCGATTTGATCATGCAGGCGGCCGGGCGCAGCGGCCGTTCCCAGACGCCCGGGGAGGTTGTCATCCAGGCGTTTGACCCGAACCATTTCGCGGTTGTCGCCGGCAGCCGGCAGGATTATCAAAGCTTTTTCTATCAGGAGATGCAGTACCGGCATTTAGGCGGCTATCCGCCGTATACCTACCTGATCGCGCTGACCTTTTCCGACATCCGGCCGGACCGTCCGAAGCAATCGGCGCAGGTCGTGGCGCAGGCGCTGCGGCAATCCAGTCTGTTTAAGGTGCTGGGGCCGAGCGATCTGTTTAAGCTGCAGGATCGCTACCGCAGCCGTCTGGTGCTGAAAGGCAAGGATCTGGATCAGATGAAGACCGCGCTGGCGCAGGTTCTCCAGGAATACCGCAGGCAGCGCTCTCAGGCCCATTTAAGCATCGACGTCAATCCGCTGATTCTCGAGTAGCGGATTTCATTCATTCCGTTTCCTCTTTAGAGAACCGCCCGCTCTGTCTCAGCCGGCGGTTTCGCAGGAAGATCAAGCATAAACAAGCAAAGGAGCAGGCTGATGAACACAACAAGAAAAAGAGCGTGGCAGGGGCTGAACGCGATCCTCAACGAAGGCCAGTATGCCAATCTGTGGCTGCGCCAGCACGGCCAGACGCTCAGTGAGGAAGAAAAACGCTGGGTGACCGCCGTGATCTACGGCGTGCTGCGCCATCGTGAACCGCTGCGCTGGCAATGGCGGGATTTAGTGCGCAACGTGCCCGAACCCAGCGTCGCGGTCTTGCTCGACATGAGCGTGTACCAGCTTTTTTATCTCGATAAAGGCGCTGAGTACGCCATCGTCAACGACGCGGTCGAGCTGTGTCCGCGAAGCAAAAAAGGTCTGGTCAACGCCGTTTTGCGCCAGCTGCTGCGGCGCGGACCCAAACCGCTGCCTAAGCCGGAATCCATCGCGGATTTGGCGTTAGTGACCAGTCATCCGCAGTGGCTGCTGCAGCTGTGGAAGGCCCACTATGGCGAAGAAAAAATGCGCCGGATCGCGCTGGCAGACTTGGAAGAAGCGGCGGTCAGCGTGCGGATCAATCCGCTGAAATTAAGCCGGGAAGCGCTGGCGCAGCGGCCGGACTGGGCGCTGGAGCCCAACGGCTGGACGATCCGCACCGCGGGCAATCCGGTCAGCGATCCCTGGCTGAAGGAAGGAAAAATCGTCATTCAGGACCGTTCCAGCCAACAAGTCGCGCTGATGCTCGATCCCAAACCGCACGACACGGTTTTTGACGCCTGCAGCGCGCCGGGCACCAAGACGACGCAGCTGGCGGCGATGATGAACAACGAAGGCACAATTCTGGCCTGCGATCTGCATGCCCATCGGCTGGCGTTAGTCGAGGAAGCGGCGCAGCGCTGCGGTGCGACGATCATTCAGACCCGGACGCTCGATGCCGCGCAGGCGGACCAGCAGCTGACCGGGCGGCAGTTTGACCGCGTGCTGCTGGACGTGCCGTGCAGCGGATTGGGCGTATTGCGGCATAAGCCGGAAATTCTGCTGCGGCTGACGCCCGCCTCGCTGGACGAGATCGTCGCACTGCAGGCTGCGATCCTGGCTCATTGCGCGCCGCTGTGCAAACCGGGCGGGACGCTGGTTTACAGCACCTGTACGCTCAACCGCAAGGAAAACGACAAGCAGGTCGCCGCGTTTTTGCTTCAGCATCCGGAATTTAAGCTGCTGGCGGAACAAACGATCTTCCCGGATGAAGGCGCGCAGGATGGCTTTTATATCGCGAAAATGACCCGCCGCGGTTAAAAATATGATAGAATAAAGGACGGTGATAGAATGAAAACAATTTATGATTACAGTTATTCCGGACTTGAGGAACTCGTCCTCAGCCTGGGATGGAAAAAATACCGGGCCGATCAGATTTTTCAATGGCTGTACCGCAAGCATGCGACGTCCTTCGATCAGATGACCGATTTAAGCAAGGAGATGATCGCAGCGCTGAAGGAACAGTTCTGCATCAATCCGATCCAGCTTGTTGAAAAGCAGGTGTCGCGCGACGGCACGATCAAGTTTTTGTTTGAGCTGGGCGACGGGGCGTTGGTCGAGTGCGTCTTGATGACCTACAATTACGGCCGCTCCTTATGCGTAACCTCGCAGATCGGCTGCAACATGGGCTGCACGTTCTGCGCCAGCGGTCTGCTGAAAAAACAGCGGGATCTGACCAGCGGTGAAATGGTCGCACAGGTCATGACCGTGCAGCTGGAGCTGGACAAGGAAGAAGACCGGATTTCGCACGTCGTCGTCATGGGCACGGGCGAACCGTTTGACAATTATGACAACGTGCTGAATTTCTGCAACACGATCAACCATGACAAGGGGCTGGCGATCGGCGCCCGCCACATCACGATTTCGACCAGCGGGCTGATTCCGAGCATCGATCGGTTTGCGGCCGAGCATAAGCAGTACAACCTGGCGATCTCGCTGCACGCCCCGACCGATGAGCTGCGCAGCCGGATCATGCCGGTCAACAAGGCTTATCCGTTAGGGCCGCTCATGGCTTGTCTGCGGCGCTATTCGGTGGAGAACAACCGCCGCCTGACGTTTGAATACATTCTGCTTCAAGGCGTCAACGACACCAACGAGATGGCGGTGAAGCTGGCTTCCCTGATCCGCGGCATGAACGCTTACGTCAATCTGATTCCCTACAATCAAGTCGATGAAAACGGCTATAAGAGTACGGATTACAAATCCGCGATGCGCTTTTACGACGTGCTGATGAAGCAGGGCGTGAAAGCGACGCTGCGCCAGGAGCACGGCAACGACATCGACGCCGCGTGCGGGCAGCTGCGCGCCAAGCATGAAAGGATGCGCGGGCAATGAAGTGCTTCGGCGCTACCGATACCGGCTTGGTCCGCGCAAACAATCAGGACAGCTATGTCATCGCCTCCAATGAGGTAGGCGATGTTTTCGCTTTGGTCTGCGACGGCATCGGCGGGGGCAATTCCGGCGACGTGGCGTCACAGACCGCGATCCAGTATTTCAGCGAGGTGTTCAGCGCGAACAAAGGCTTTAAGGATGAGGAGGAAGCTCTGACCTGGCTGCGCTATCAGATCCGCAAGGCCAACGACACCGTGTTCACGCTTTCGACAACCCGCCGGGAATATCAGGGAATGGGCACGACTCTGGTCGGGGTGCTGCTGATCCCGCAGGGCAGCTACGTGATCAACGTCGGCGACAGCCGTGCCTATGCTTCGTTTCAGGATGGCAGCTTCCGCTGCCTGACGCAGGATCACACGCTGGTTCAGGACATGGTCAACCATGGAGAGCTGAGCGAGGAAGAAATGATGAATCATCCGAAGCGGAATATGTTGACCAACGCCCTGGGCATCTGGTCCAACATCCGCATCGATCTGACGCGGATTGACGATCTGGCGGATACGTTTTTATTATGCTCCGACGGACTACACGGCTATGTGCCCGACAGTGTGATCGCCAAGGTCATGCTCGACAGCCGCCAGACGCTGCAGGCCAAAAGCAAACAGCTGATGAATCTGGCGCTGCTGCAGGGCGGCTACGACAACATCACGATCATCCTGATCCAGAAGGAAGCGGGGGATAAGCGATGAACAAAATGATTGCCAAGCGCTACATGGTCGTCAAGCACATCGGCCA